>JAYTUR010000614.1:0-5486 GCA_043744475.1 Saprospiraceae bacterium
GTAGAATATTGTTAAAGCATTTAAAACGCATTTTCAAAGGGCAACCCAATATCCGAATCCTCAATATTGGTGCTGCTACCGGGCGTTCGAGCGAGTTGTTGATGCAGTTAGGCGATGTCACATCGGTCGAATTTGATACAGATTGCTACGAATTTAGCCGTGATTTTGTCAAAATACCAATAGTTCAAGGCTCTATCCTCGACCTTACATTTTCTGATAATACTTTCGATTTGGTCTGCGCTTTTGATGTTATTGAACACGTCGAAGACGATGTGCTTGCCGTTTCTGAAATGCGGCGCGTTTGCAAACCAGGTGGCGTGATGTGCGTCACCGTTCCCGCTTTTATGTTCCTTTGGTCAGAACATGACGTTGTGAATCATCATTTTAGGCGTTATACTTCGACTATACTGAGGGGGCTGTTTCTGGGACACGATGAACCTATTTTTCATACTTATTTCAACTTTTTTCTCTTTTTTCCGATTGCGCTATTCCGTATCTTAGCAAAAATTCTACCTTTAAAGAAGAAACAACATAAAGACGAAACGGCATCCGATTTCAGCGTCGGTAAAGGCTCATTTTTGAATCGCATCTTCTTCCACATTTTCTACTCTGAAAATATGTTCCTCAAGCGTTTTATCAAGCTGCCCGTCGGGGTATCACTTCTGTCAACATGGCGAAAAACATTTTAAATACACCTTTTTAAACTTTACAATTATTACTACATTTTAAACAAACTTTCATACCCCAAACCTGCCGAAATAGACCGCAACGGTCTTGAAACATTGTTCAAAATACCGTCCCACGTATAAGAAAGCCGCCTTTGGCGATGGTCATTGATTTGTTGGTCAAAACCGATGCGGTTGTAAATTCTAAAAACCTTATTGACTGTAACGATTTTACCCGTTTTCATCACTCTTTTTGCTGAAAAATCATTAGAAGTCATGGGCATCAGCCCGATGAAACTGGGGCGCATGGCAAAAGTTAACAGAGGTGTCAACAATTCATCGTTGATGCGATAGGTATTATTGATTTTTTTCTGAAAATAACCACCAGCATTAAGCGACAGGTTGCCTTGATAACCGAAAAGGTTATTGCTCGGCAAATTGTAGTTGCGCCCATCAAATAGCAGCGTTACGGCACCGCCAAAATAACGATTCCATCCTTCTGCGTCATAAGGGCTGTTGATGCGCCGATAATAGGCATAACTCACTTCAAAAGTGGTGGCGTCGGCACTCGACATTTGTTTGTCGGGTTTAGGTCGGGTTCTGGGTTTGATTTCACCTATGGAAACATTGAACGATATGCGCGAAACAGCATCTTGACCGACACGCTCGTAACCAATCCGAAGGGTAGAATTAAGTCCGCGATAGACAAGCGATGAATGTCCTTCGTCGCGTACTTTGACAATGGGCAAGCCGATACCGAGAAAAAAATAAGTATTGCCACGAGGCGTGAGCGGTTCTTGCGCAAACAGAGAAGCGGCAGAAAACAGGCTAAAAACAAGTATTTTAATAAATTTCATAATGATAATTACATATTGTTAAATAAAACCACTATTGTAATTAATGTGATTTCGGCTAATTTTGTTCTATTAAAAGCGTAAAGCAAATAACAAAATTCTGAAATTTAAGTATAATACATAAAGCATTTAAAAAAATACTTTAAGAGAAAGTTTGTTTTTTAAACAAAGTGCCCTACTTTCGCAGTATTATTCTAAGTGTATAATTCACGCTAAGTTTACCATCACCGCCTTTTATGGCTTCTTTTTTTAAAAAAAATCATAAAAAAAGTAAATTTTTTAAAGATAAAACGTTGGTATTCAAGGGTAAAGTTATTTTAGAATAAAAATACTGAGGGGGCAAATAATTCCTCGTATTTATTTTTTTCAATAAAAAAAACGCAATCATGACAGCTGTAATGGAATCACCACAGTTTCAACCACTAACAGTCGCTGACAACAAGAACACAAAAATCGTCGCTACCGTTGGTCCTTCTTGTAATGAATATAATCAATTACTCGAATTGGCAAAAGCAGGCGTAAACGTGTTCCGCCTTAACTTTTCGCATGGCGAACATGCCACTCACTTGAAAGTTATCGAATATATCACCTATATCAACGAAAAATATGGTTCTCATTTAGGTATCCTTGCCGATTTGCAAGGGCCTAAACTCCGCGTGGGTATGATGGAGAACGACGGTTTGGTCGTGAATCAAGGCGACATCATCACTTTTGTCAATGAAGACTGTATTGGTACAAAAGACCATGTCTATATGTCTTATAAAGAATTTGCCAAAGACGTAGAGGTCGGTGAAAGGGTCTTATTAGACGATGGCAACTTGACTTTTGAGGTTGTCGAAACCGATAAAATCTCAAAAGTAAAAATGCGCGTTATCTATGGCGGTATTTTGAAAAATAAAAAAGGCGTTAATCTACCAGAGACTAAAACATCACTGCCGTGTTTGACTCCTAAGGACTTAGTTGACCTTGAATTTATTTTGACGCAACCTGTCAACTGGATTGCTTTATCGTTTGTGCGTCGTCAAGAAGATATTTTCGACCTGCGCGAGCGCATCAATGCCGTTAAGCATCCCGCTTTGATTTGTGCGAAAATCGAAAAGCCTGAAGCTGTTGAGAATCTCGATTCTATAATTAAAGCTTCAAATGCTGTTATGGTTGCACGCGGTGACTTAGGCGTTGAGTTTCCAATTGAAAAATTGCCAATGGTTCAAAAAACCATTGTTGAAAAATGTATTCAACGCGCGCGCCCTGTTATTGTCGCAACTCAAATGATGGAAAGCATGATTAATAATCCATCACCGACGCGTGCCGAAGTGCTTGACGTAGCGAATGCCGTCATGGATGGTGCCGATGCTGTTATGTTGAGCGCGGAAACGGCTGCAGGAAAATATCCCGTTGAAACGGTGCAGGCTATGACACGTATCATCATGGAAATAGAAAAAATGCCGGCACGTCATGAACGTCCACATTTATATCCGACATCAGGTGTGTTTATCAACGATGTGGTGTGCTTAAACGCCGCGCGCATGTCCGTTGAGTTGAATGCCAAAGCGATTATTGGCTTTACCATGTCAGGCTATACAGCCTTTAAAGTATCGAGTTACCGTCCAAAATCGAAGATTTATATCTTTTCTGCCCGTCAAGATATGTTGGGAACTCTGAACTTGGTACGTGGTGTGAAGTGTTTTTACTACGATAAACTCACTTCGACAGACGAAACAATTGAAGATACGATTCAGATTTTGAAAGAAACGAATAATGTAGCCGTTGGTGATGTGGTTATCAATACAGGCTCAATGCCCGTTGAGAAAAAATTGCGGACGAATATGTTGAAAGTAACGGTTGTAGATTAATTCGTTTCAAAAAATAAATATTTTACAAGCGTAAAATACTGAGGGGGTGCTTTTTGCATCTCCTTTTTTTTCCGTCCAACGACGGCGAGGTTCGCAACCTCGCCATCGTTTAAACGCGGTTAAAAAACTCAAGCCTTAGACTTCGCAGCCTCTGCTTTAATCACTTCAATTGCCTTTTCGATAATCGCATCTTTTCCTTCCAATTCTTCTTTGGGTCCCGTTGTCACTGGAATATCCGGGTCAAAACCGCTTTCAATTTGTGTACCATCAGGCAAAGTCTGCATCGTTGCTGAAAAACGGTATTGCCAACCGTTCGGCAAATCACGAGAAATCGGCAAACCGCCGCCACCACCCGCCCGGTCTCCGACGAGCGTCACATTAGGTAAAAGAGACATAAACGCGGCAAAATGCGTTGTGGCAGAATAGCAACCCCGATTGATAAGCACAACGATGGGTTTTAGGTATTGCACTTTACCTTTTTTGGGTGCAACATAAAGAGGGATAGGTTTTGTAAAATCATTGTAGGTAGAACCATTTTTCGTCTGCATATTGCCAATTTGCACACGTTTATCCACAAAACGGCTCATCATCTTAAAAATAGTTGACATCGAACCACCGCCGTTGTCTCTCACATCTATCACCAATCCTTTTGTGTCTTCCATGCGTTTTAATACATAATCCAAATCCTCGTCCGAAACGCTTTGACCAAACGATTCATAACGAATATAGCCGATTGAATCATCTAAAATTTGATTTTTCAAAGCATTCGTCATTTGAAAATCGCGTTTGAGATACTGCCTTTGCGTAAAAAGAGGGTTGAAATTATCGGGATATTCATCTTTCCATGACCAATTGCGGCTGCGGTCAGTACCTCGTGACAGGTTGACATGACCGTCATTTAACTCATATAACATAGCTGAAAGCACTGAAAAAAGCGAGTCTTGCGACATTGTATCTTTTATGGCAGGGGCGTAACGGTCACGTATTTTATTCCAATTGATTTTTTTATAATCAAAAAAAGCATAATTGTCGTTGACCGTTTGCCACATTGACTCAAAACAATGCGTTGGCGTATTGCTCACGTCTGCTTTCAAGAGTAATTTGCTGCAAGACATGAACAATAAAGAGGGTAGTAAAATGAGTAAAAGTGTTTTTAGCAATTTCATGAGTGATATGGGTTATTGGTATTTTACACCAACTTTCCAAAAGTTTTAAACTTTTGGAAAGTTATAATCAACTAAAAATGAATACTTTATAAAAAATACATGAATCTTAAAATTCTGCATCAATTTTTTTCAAAATAACGGCTAAATCATCAACCATGTTTTCTGTTATGTGCAAATGAAAGACGAAACGAACGGTGTTTGGTCCAAACAAAACAGCTTGAACACCGTATTCATTTATTTTTTTCAAAAACGAATCACCTGTCATCGGTGCTTTAACATCGAAAATGACAATATTGGTTTTCACAGGGCGCAAGTTTTCGACAAAATTGAGCCCCCTCAGTATCTCACCCGTTTTTTTAGCATTGTCGTTGTCCGTTTTCAAACGGCCAATATTGTTTTCAAGCGCGTAAATACCCGCCGCCGCTAAAAAACCAGCTTGCCGCATACCGCCGCCAAATGCCTTGCGAATACGGCGTGCTTTTTTTATAAAATCTTGATTTCCAATGAGTAACGAGCCCACCGGCGCACCCAGACCTTTGGATAAACAAATGGAAATGGAATCAAAAGCATTGCCCCAAGCCTCAGTCGTTTCACCTGTTTCGACAAGGGCATTGAACAAACGTGCGCCGTCGAGGTGCAAAATCAACCCTCTTTCTTTGCACAACTGTGCGATGGGTTCAACCTGTGAGAGTGTGTAATATGCTCCTCCCCCGAAATTGCAAGTATTTTCTAAAACAACCAAACTACTTTTGGGTTGCCAATCCGCGATAGGGCGTATCGCTTTTCGCACCATTTCAACGTCAACAATGCCATTGTCCCCCCGCAGTAAATTGACTGCAATGCCCGAATGAAAGGCATAACCACCTACTTCTGATTGAAAAATATGGCTTTTTTCATCACAAATCACTTCTTCCAAAGGTTGTGTATGCGTTTTTAGAGCAATTTGAT
>JAYTUR010000615.1:0-5480 GCA_043744475.1 Saprospiraceae bacterium
CGCCAAATTTTTCTAAATCGGTTAAAGTATTGACTTTCAGTAATTTATCAATCATTTCAATCGCTTCATCGCCAATGCCGCGTTCGGTCAATTCTTTCGCCACGCCGTCCCAACCGATTTTGTCGAGCTTGTCTATTGCTACCGTCATATCCACAAATTTATCAGGAATACCAGCCGCTTCTGCTATACCGAAAAGGATTTTACGGTTGTTGATTTTAATGACGACATCAAGCCCTAAATTAGTAAAAACCTCATCATAAATCTGCACCAATTCCGCTTCATAAACCAATGAATTTGAACCCACAACGTCCACATCGCATTGATAAAACTCCCGATAACGCCCCCGTTGCGGACGGTCAGCCCGCCAAACAGGTTGAATTTGATAGCGTTTGAAAGGGAAAGTAATATCGTTTTGGTGCATCACAACATAACGAGCAAACGGCACCGTCAAGTCATAACGCAAACCTCGGTCAGCAATGCTTGAAATTAATTTACTTGAATTCATCGTTGCCAAAGCATCTTTATTGGCTTTTGCCAAAAAATCACCATTGTTCAGTACTTTAAACAACAGTTTATCGCCCTCATCGCCGTACTTACCTGTGAGCGTAGAGAGTTTTTCCAACGTCGGCGTTTCAATCGGTTGAAAGCCGTATTTGACGAACACTTTTCTAACAGTGTCGAATATATAGTTGCGCTTCGCCACTATTTCGGGCGAAAAGTCGCGTGTTCCTTCTGGAATGCTTGGTTTACTCATAAAATAAAACCTTTTGTAATTTTCAAAAAAACAATAATCAACCCTTTACAAACATATCAAAAGCCTCAAATGCCTTTTCTAACCGCCGCAAAGTCTCTTGCTCACCAAAGTACGCTGCCATATCAAATACCGCAGGACCTTGCATCGTACCCGCCAAAGCAATACGCAGAATCGGCAACACTTCACCCATTTTCAAGCTATTGGCGTTAATCCATTCTTTCGTGGCGTGTTCCATACTGAGGGGGTCGGTGTAGTCCAAATTCTGCATCATTTTTAGCATTTCATTGAACTTTTCGCGATTTTCAGGCTTCCAACGTTTGGTGACATTAGCGGCATCGTATTCTTTGACATCTTCAAAAAAATAGTAGCCTTTTTCTAAAAAATCATTCAAAAACAAGACGCGTTCCTTCATAAGTGCTACAAAACGGGTCAATTTTTCTTCTGAAACAGCGTAACCCTGTTTTATACTGAGGGGGTGTAATTGCGCCGCCAAAACGTCATTGGGCGTTGCATGAAGGTATTGCTGATTGAACCATTTGGCTTTATCATAGTCGAATCGCGCACCTGCTTTGTGGATTTTTTCAAGAGAAAAAAGGTCGGCTAATTCGTCGAGACTGAAAATCTCTTGTTCTGTGCCTGGATTCCAACCCAACATTGCAAGGAAATTGACGACGGCACGCGGGTCGAAACCGATGCTGCGAAAACCATCGAATGATTTGGCAGGGTCAGGGTCGTTCCATTCCAAAGGAAAAACGGGGAAACCGAATTTTGCACCGTCGCGTTTTGACAATTTACCTTTACCGTCAGGCTTTAAAATCAAAGGCAAATGAGCGAATTGTGGCATCACTGATTCCCAACCGAAAGCCCGATATATTAATACGTGATGACCCGCCGAAGGCAACCACTCCTCGCCACGAATGACGTGTGAGATTTTCATTTCATAGTCATCAACGATATTGGCTAAATGATAGGTTGGCATACCGTCCGCCTTCAAAAGTACCTTGTCGTCGAGTTCATTAGTGTTGAATGTGACTTCACCTCGAATAATATCCGTCAGCGTAACTAATTGATTTTCATTTATTTTCAAACGAATAACATAGTTCTCACCCGCGGCAATACGTTTTTCTACTTCTTCTTTTGGTAAACGCAGTGAGTTTTGTAAATTCAAATCATCGCGCAAACGTGTGGCGTGGCTGTACGATTGATTTTTTGCACCTTCAGCTTTCAAGGTTTCGCGCATCGCTTCAAGTTGTTCCGATGTATCGAAAGCGTAGTAAGCTAAACCTTTGTCTATCAATTCATTAGCGTATTTTTGATAAACGCCTTGCTTAAAACGGTCTGATTGACGATAGGGCGTATATTGTCCGTCGCCAAAACCGACCCCCTCAGTAGGTTCAATGCCACACCACTTTAAAGCGTCAATAATGTATTGTTCTGCCCCTTCAACATAGCGGGTTTGGTCAGTGTCCTCAATACGCAGAATGAAAGTACCGCCGTGTTTTTTAGCTAAAAGATAGTTGAACAAAGCGGTGCGAATGCCGCCAATATGTAATGCTCCTGTTGGGCTTGGTGCGAAACGAACGCGAATACTCATGTTTTTAAGATTGATACTGCTGTTTTTTATGTCAAAATATTACTGTCAAAGTCTTATTCAGTTAATGAAAAACCTTTCTGCTAAATGTGCTTTTTTGCGCCGCAAATGTACGTCAAGGAACTGATGAATTACAAATGAAGCGTGATGAATTTCTAATTAGTTGATTAACAATGATTTGAATTAGAGTTTTGGCAAGATATTCGTCTTAGAATTCAGAGATTTTTGGTAAAAAATGTAACTATTTATCAATTATTCGTCAAAATATTATTTGCCAAAAGCTGTCTAATTTTAGTTAAAATAGTATTGAAGGCTTTTTTTTCGCTTCAAAATTCTATTTTTTTCTTGTTTGAGAAAATTTATTTTTAAAAAGTGCGTATTAGCTGCGAATTTATTTTTAGAAAAAGCAAAAACAAGGCAGCACGATTAGACAACAGAACGTTGTTTTATTAGTAATCAAAACTGAAAAAGCATTCTTCACAGACGCATATCATATTCTTATCTGACAACAATTTTCAAAAACAACCATAATACCTTAGTTTTTAAAGAACACTAAGCGTTTTATATTGTTTAATACACAAGTTTACAGGAATAATCAATAGAACTTTTTAGATTTAAGACACACTATAAAATCAATTTCAATAATAATCTTTTCGTAAAAGATTAAAAATCAACAAATTATGTATCTCGTCAAAACGCCACGATTCCTTGAAAGTCTTTTTCCAAACTTTACATGGAATATCAAAACAGAGGACAAAGTCCTCTATCTCACTTTCGATGATGGTCCAATACCAGAGGTTACGCCATGGGTTTTGGAACAACTGGCAAAGTATAACGCCAAAGCGACCTTTTTTTGCGTCGGGGACAATGTGCGCAAGCACCCCTCAGTATTTCAGCAAGTAATGGCTGAAGGGCATTCGATTGGCAACCACACCTACAACCATTTGAGTGGTTGGAATACGGATAATATTCCGTTTTTTCACAATGTTCGTCACTGTGCTCATTTGGTCAATTCGGGTCTTTTTCGTCCGCCTTATGGTCGTCTTACACCGAGCCAAACGCAGTTTTTGACGCGTCATTATCGTATTGTGATGTGGGATGTTTTGAGCGGCGATTTTGATGTTAATATCTCAAAAGAAAATGTTTTTGAAAATGTCATTTTAAGTGCTAAACGCGGTTCAATCGTTGTTTTTCACGATAGCTTGAAGGCTTTCGACCGTTTGGAATATGCTTTGCCACGTGTTTTAGAGCATTTTACAGCTAAAGGTTATCGTTTTGAATCTCTAAATGGTGTTGTGCAAAAGCTTGAACGTAAAACATTCATGGCGGCTGCGGCACTGTAAAATAAGATTTTATTCCAATATAATATGAGTCGTTCCGAATGGGGTGACTCATTTTTTTTTGGGGCTAGTATTGATAGGGTGATTGTCAATCACCCTATCAATGGGCAATCGGCTCCATGTCATTTTGTCAGTTTACAGGGCATGGCATTGGATTTGAAAGGTAGGGTAACATAAAGTCAATAACGACTATTACAACATAAAAAATTCGTATTTTAAATCTCTAACAAACTAAATTTAGTATGATAACAGGCAATATTTCAGTTCAAACAGAGAATATTTTCCCAATAATTAAAAAATTCCTTTACAGCGACCAAGAGATTTTCCTTCGTGAATTGGTATCCAACGCTGTAGATGCCACGACAAAATTGCAGACGCTTGCCAAACGCGGTGACGTTACGGGCGAAATTGGCGATACACGTATTGAAATTATCATTGATAAAAAAGCAAAGACCCTAACGATTAGAGATAAGGGTATTGGCTTGACGGCTGACGAAGCGCAACGCTACTTGTCAGAAGTCGCTTTTTCGAGTGCCGCAGAGTTTTTGGAAAAATATCAAGAAGGCAATATCATTGGGCATTTTGGTCTTGGTTTTTATTCCGCTTTCATGGTGGCATCGAAAGTTGAGGTCGTTTCAAAATCGCATAAAGCCGATTCAGTAGGTGTTCGTTGGACGTGTGATGGCACCCCTCAGTACACAATTGAGGAAGCGAACAAAACGACGCGTGGAACAGATGTTATTTTGCATATTACCGCTGATGACGAAAAAGACTACCTCGATGACTACAAAATCGAAGGTTTATTAGAAAAATATTGTAAGTTTTTGCCCATTGAAATCCAGTTTGGTACTAAAAAGGAGAAACCTGAAGGTGCTAAAAAGGAAAAAGATGTGCCTAATATTGTCAATAATACAGCCCCTATTTGGAAAAAATCGCCTTCTGAATTGACTGAAGACAATTATCGCGATTTTTATAACGAAATATACCCCCTCAGTGTACCACCACTTTTTTGGATACATTTGAACATTGATTACCCTTTCAATTTGACGGGTATTCTCTATTTTCCAAAAATTGCAAACGCCCTAGAAGCACAGAAAAATAAGGTGCAATTGTATAGTAATCAAGTGTTTGTAACAGATGATGTCAAGCAGATTTTACCTGAATTTTTGACATTATTACATGGTGTGATTGATTCGCCAGATATTCCACTTAACGTGTCGCGTAGTTATTTGCAAAGCGACCGTGAGGTGAAAAAGATTACGCAATATATCACTAAAAAAGTAGCCGATAAGCTGAGCGAATTGTTCCGTAAAGACCGTGCGGAATATGACTTGAAATGGAAAGACATCAGTGTTTTTGTGAAATATGGTATGTTGTCAGATGATAAATTTGATGAGAAAGCGCGCGAGTTCGTTTTACTCAAAAATACTGAGGGGGGGCTTTTCACACTTGAAGAATATCGTGAGAAGGTAAAACCTTTGCAAACGGACAATAAAGACCGTGTTGTTTATATTTATTCGAATAATTTAGATGCACATGATGCGCAAATACAAGCAGCAAAAGCGCGTGGCTATGATGTTTTGGAGATGGATGTGGTGATTGACAACCACTTTATGCAGCATTTGGAATACAAAGGCGATAAAATCTCATTCGTTCGTGTGGATTCTGAAACGGCAGATAATATTGTTCCGAAAGACCATAAGACTGAGTCGGTATTGAGTGAAGAGCAACAAGCGACTGTTAAATCTATTTTTGATTCGTTTGTGGGCGAAGACAATTACCACACAACGGTTGT
>JAYTUR010000616.1:0-5477 GCA_043744475.1 Saprospiraceae bacterium
AAAGACCGTCAAGACTGGCTTTCTATGGCTCTTTTGACAACTGCTGTGGACTTGCATAAAGCACAGGCAACGCTTGCACAACCCGCGCCTGTTGCCGAGCCGACCACCGACCCGCATATTTCTGACCGCTTATCTCATCTTGATTCTCTGCTTTCCCAATTGGTTAATAATCAATGACTTATTGATTATTATTATTCTTTCTTTTCTAAATTGAGGTTTTAGTACCCCTCAGTATTTTTCACATAAATTGACTTAAAAAATCTCAAAGCAATGGCTTTGAGTGGTACATACACAATCATTATTCAAATATAAAAATCACCGATGGTATAATATGGAAACAATAGTAGGTGCAATAGTAGGTCTCCTTGTAGGCGGCGGCATCGGCTTCTTTCTCATGCGGCAGATGGGGTCTAAAAACGCCCAAGCCGCACAATCACTGATAGATGAAGCGAATAAAAACGCCGATTTGAGCCTTAAAGATGCCAAATTTACAGCGCAACGAATTGTTGCCGAAGCAGAATCAAAAGCGTCGAATATCCTTGAAAAGTCTGAAATTAAGAATGAGCAAATTAAAAATCAGAAAATTCAAGAAGCGCGAGAACGGTTCAATCAAATGAAATCAGATTTTGATACTAAAAAATCAAAAGAACTGATTGAATTTAAAGAACGTGAAATTGAAATCGTTGCGAAAGAAACGGCTTTAAAAACGCAAATTGAGACGCAACAAGCGGCTAATAAAAAAGCCCTTGAAGACTTGAAAAAAGAACAACTCGAACTCGAAAGCCGCGAGCAAGAAGTCGAAAGTATTCGTGAAAACTTGAACAAACAATTAGTCATTGTTTCAAAAAGAAAAGAAGACTTAGATGCGGCTAATGAATTGAGAATCAGAGAATTGGAGCGCGTCGCTGCCATGACTGAACAAGAAGCGAAAGAGCAAATCTTGATTGCTGTCAAAGGTAAAGCCGAAAATGAAGCGATGATTTTGACGCGTGAAATCGTTTCGTTGGCACAAGCCAATGCGAATAAAGAAGCGAAAAAAATCGTCATTCAATCCATTCAACGTATGAGTGCGGAGTTTGCGATTGAAAACACAGTTTCGGTTTTCAACCTTGAAAGCGATGAAATGAAAGGGCAAATCATCGGTCGGGAAGGTCGTAACATTCGTGCCCTCGAAGCGGCAACGGGTGCTGAAATCATCGTTGACGATACGCCCGAAGCAATTGTTATTTCGTCGTTTGACCCTGTTAGACGTGAAATTGCGCGTTTGGCTTTAAAAAAATTGGTCACCGATGGTCGTATTCACCCCGCTCGTATTGAAGAAGTGGTGGCTAAAACCAAAAAACAATTGGAAGAACAAATCGTCGAAATTGGTGAACGTACGGTCATTGACCTTGACATTCATGGTTTGTCACCCGATTTAGTCCGTATGGTAGGTCGTATGCGTTACCGTTCTTCGTATGGTCAAAATTTGTTGAAGCACTCGATTGAAACGGCTAATCTTTGTTCGCTTATGGCGGCAGAATTGGGCTTGAATCCGAAGCAAATCAAATTGGCGAAACGTGCCGGCTTACTCCACGACATCGGCAAAGTGCCTGATGAACAAACGGAATTGTCGCACGCCATTTTGGGTATGCAGTTGTGCGAAAAGTACAACGAATCAGCGCCTGTTGTCAACGCTGTTGGTGCGCATCACGATGAAATTGAGATGAATAACATTATTTCACCGATTGTTCAGGCTTGTGATGCTATTTCTGGCGCACGTCCGGGTGCACGTCGTGAGATTTTGGAATCGTACCTCAAACGCATCAACGAGTTGGAAGAATTGGCTTTGGCACACGACGGCGTTCAAAAGGCTTATGCGATGCAGGCAGGTCGTGAGTTACGCGTCATTGTTGAAAGTGACAAAGTTTCAGACCAATTTGCTGATGATTTGTCGTTTATGATTTCGCAGAAAATACAGGATACGATGCAGTATCCAGGACAGATAAAAGTAACGGTTATTCGGGAGAAACGTGCGGTTTCGTTTGCGCGTTAAGGTCTTATATCCATAAATCAATAGAAGCCGCTACTAATAATTTTAGTAGTGGCTTTATTTTTTACGGATAAACTTTGTAGGATAGTGTTTTTACCTAAATTTGTCTTTTTAAGCGGTTTATACTGAGGGGGTGCTTTTTTAATCAAAATTGTCATAAATCATGAAATTAACTGTTAAAAACTTGGGCGTTGTGTCTCAGGCAGAGGTTGACCTTAGCAAGGACTTGCTTATTTTTACAGGAGAAAATAATACAGGGAAAACTTATTTGGCTTACACGGTTCATGCGATTTTTGACCCTGATACTCCAACAGGTGAATCATATAGCCCTCCTGAGATTAAATTTGATGAAAATGGAAAATATAAAATTGATTTATTGGAAAAATTATTAAATCAAGGAATACAATCCGAGATTGTAAGCGACTATTTAACAAAAAGAGTACATCAAAATTTAAATAGGTATTTTTCAATTGAAAATGGTTTTTTCTCGAAAACACAACTTAATTTAGACGTGCAGGAAACAGATTTCCAACAAAACCAAATCCTTGAAATAGCCTTAGATTGGAGTTATTTTAATATTTTAGTTAAAAAAAAGAAAAACGATAAATTTGTATATTTTGAATCTAATGGAAGTAATTGGTCTTTGTATGACACTATATTAGAATCAGTAAGACTTGCTGCTTTAAAGATTCTTCTTAATAAAACCGTCATCTTCCCCTCAGTAAGAGAAGGCATAAACCTATTTAACAAAGAATTATCGGTCATAAAAAACAAAACCTTTGACGCTTTGCTGTCGCGCAATGAAGCACAGGAATTGTCTAATTTTTTAGCCTCGCGCTTCAATAAATATCCAAAAGCGATTAGAAACAGCTTATCAATGGCGCAAAATTTAGATGCGCAAAGAACGCAAACCAGTGAATTTGCTCATTTAGCCGATGAATTGGAAAACCTGTTTTTGCAAGGAAAAATAACCGTCAATACTGAGGGGGATGTCTTGTTCAAACCGTTCAATTCTGAACGCAGTTTGGATATTCACATGACTTCTTCGACCATTAAATCGCTATCACTTTTGACCGTTTACTTGCGGCATACGGCTCAAAAAAACGATTTTATCATTATAGACGAGCCGGAGTTGAATCTTCATCCCGATAATCAGCGCAAAATTGCCCGTTTTATTGGACGACTTATCAATGAAGGATTTAAAGTTTTGATAAGTACACACAGCGATTATATCGTTAGAGAATTGAACAATCTTATTATGCTCGATTCGGGATTGAAAAATAAATCAGATGAAACAAATACATTATTGAAAACTTATGATTATCAAGTAAATGAATTGCTTGATAAAAACCGCGTAGGCGTTTATCTATTTCGAGTAGGACAACCTGTTGCAGAAGTGCCTATTACAGAAACTGGATTCAACGTAGCAACAATTGATGAAGAAGCTCGAAAACTGAATCAATCTTCACAAGACATTTATTTTACCCTTTTTGACTAATGGACAACATACTTCAAACAATCGAAGAAATAATTACTAAACAGCCTGATTTCAGAATCAACGCTGTTGGCGGGGCGTATCATCTTGAAGAAAGTAATGCGGCGAATTACCCAAAAACGCTTGTGAAACAAAAAGGGAAAATGCTTATTTATAGCTTTGATATTGACAAAAGTAACGAAATTGTCTTTCCATTGTTCAATAAATATAAGGCTGGACTCACCTCATTGTCCGATTACATCATTTTTTATCCTAAAAATGACATTTTATACACCTTTATTTGTGAACAAAAAACGGGTGCAGCGAGTGCTAAAACGCAGGTCGAAGCGGGTTGGCTTTTGGCCGAATACATTGTCAGAACAGTCAGCCGTATGTTGAATTTTAAAGACATTCCTATTGAGTATCGTGCTTTAATCTTTTCATTATCAAAGACAAGTCAATTTGCGACAAATCCCGCCAAAGAACCTTATGTCATACTAAGTAACAGCCACTTAAAAAAGAAACTACTTCGTGCGGGTGACATTTGTTTTCTTGACAACCTCTGTTTTTGATAAAAACAGGCTGTTATTGTACCATTTCTCTACAAGCTTTGTACAAATCTTTCCACTCTTCTCGGTTTTTAACGACCGTTTCAAGGTATTCTAACCAAACCGTTTTGTCTTGAACAGGGTCTTTTATTATCGCTCCTGTGATACCCGCGGCTAAATCTGATGCGCTCAATAAGCCGTTGCCAAAATGGGCGGCTAAGGCTTGACCACTCGTGACGACTGAAATTGCCTCCGCTGTACTGAGGGGGGCACTTGGCGATTTTAGGCGAGTCGTACCATCGTCAGTTACGCCATTTCTGAGTTCTCTGAATATTTTTACTAAGAGTTGTATTTCTGCTAAAGGGGCAGATTTGGCGGGTAAATCAAGGGTTTTAGCCATTTTTTCGACACGGGTTTGAACGATTTTTACTTCTTTTTCAAAACTTGAAGGTAAGGGTAGAACCACTGTATTGAAGCGGCGGCGCAAGGCACTCGATAATTCATTTACGCCTCTATCTCTATCATTTGCCGTTGCAATGAGGTTAAAACCTTTGATGCCTTGAACCTCCATGCCCAATTCTGGAATGGGCAATATTTTTTCTGATAAAAGGGTAATTAAAGTGTCTTGTACATCGCTTGGAATACGGGTTAACTCTTCGATGCGTGCCATTTTACCCGTTTGCATTGCCGTCATAACGGGACTTTGTACCAAAGCGGCTTGGCTTGGACCTTCAGCAATGAGTCGGGCGTAGTTCCAGCCGTAACGGATTTGTTCCTCATTCATGCCCGCCGTGCCTTGTACCAACAGCTTCGAATTGCCTGAAATAGCTGCGGCGAGATGTTCCGCGACCCAAGTTTTAGCCGTACCTGGCACACCTAATAACAGCAAAGCACGGTCAGTCACTAATGTCGCAACAGCTACTTCTATCAATCGGCGATTGCCAAAATATTTAGGTTCAATGATGTGCCCATTTACTTTACCGCCTAATAAATAGGTAACAACCGACCAAGGTGACATCAACCAATTCGTCGGCTTTTGCTTTTCGTCGTTTTCAATCAATATTTTTAATTCGTCGGCATAAAGGTCTTCGACGTGTGGGCGAATGATGTCGTTGTTGAGCATTATGAAATGTGTTGTTGAATATAAGAGGACTTGAGCTACTCGTGTTAGTTTGAAAAATGACCTAAATGTAAACATAATCCCGATGTCAGAATAGCTCGAAGTTTAAATTTGAGAAATCTGCTTTTTACTGAGGGGGTACTTATTTCAATTTAACTTAGTATTTTTCTATTCTGGCAATTTATGTAAAATAACGTGAGTTCGAAGATATTACTGGCTCTTTTTCGCTGCGCTCAAAAATCGCCTTTTGAATGGTTGTTTAAGGGTTGAGCTTATTTTTGATAGAAAAACTTCCAATTTTTC
>JAYTUR010000617.1:0-5473 GCA_043744475.1 Saprospiraceae bacterium
TTTTCAAGCAAAAATCAGAGATTTTTTCTTGAAAACCAACTTCACTCTAAAAAAAAACTTCTATGTACGCTTTTCGAGCGTAGCGAGATATGTCATTGCGAGGAACGAAGCAAGTGAGTAGCCGTATTCTATTTTTATAGGAAAGCCTTGTTTATGTTTAGGAACTTTAAAAGTTTCCTAAACACGGTAAAAACTCAACTTTTGGAAAGTTTAAAACTTTCCGAAAGTTTAACACAAAGAGAAAAGTATGATTTTGCCTATAAAAATACATGCTACTTTTTGATACAATTTCTGTTCCTCGCAAATATCTAAAATAATCACAAAAATTTATTGGAATACCCCCCTCAGTATTTTCTATTCCAAAAAAGAAAAGAGTCCCATGATGAACCCATCACACGACTCTTTTGACTGACATAAAGCTTTTCATAATTGAGTCTCTAGTTTTCCTGAAAGTAGGAACTAAAATTTGCGAATTTTTTAAAATTTCGTAAACCTAAGTATAGTATAACAACGCGTAAAAGAATTAAAACGTCATTTATTTTCTTTATTTTTCGTAATTCATACAAATCTAAATAAAAAAAATGAACTTACTTCCAAAAAAAATGGGCTTATCCTGTAAAAATATGCGTTTACCCTAAAAAAATATGTGTTTACCCCGCGTAGAAATGGCTTATTTCCTACTGCAAAAATCATTCTCCGGTCGTCAAAGACGTATTATTAGACGCGGTGGATTTAATTTCGCCGTTCGTATCGGCATTACCTTGTGGCGCAGTGGTATCTTTTTTGCTCCGACCTTGTTTCGCCCCCGCTTTTTGATTAATGGTTTGCGCTTTATCATAAATTGCCATAAAGTCAGGTGCTTTAGTTTTGAACCGACTGCTTAAATTATCCATTTCAGATTTAATGGCATCCAGTTCTGCAAATAATTGACTCACCGTTTTATTATCTAAAACTTTTTGGTCAGTTGCCATATCCTTGCGCAGTCGCCAATTCACCGTCTCTTTTATTTTAACATCTACGGATTCTACTTCATCGGCATCAATACCATAATGCGCCAAAGTTTCGGCATCAATAGACTGCAACAATCTGTAAAACTCGCGCGCAATCAGTTGAATACCTTCCTCTGAATTGTCTTTCAAGTTTTTCTTTAAGGCTTTCTCCGCTTTTGCAAGCCAATCATTGTTCTTTTTATTGTTTGCAATCGTCACGGTAATCGTTGCCAACTCGTCCACATAAGCAATCAAATCCGTGACGGCTTCATTTTTTTGTTTTGTGACGCTTTTGGTCGAGCGACTTTCTTGTTTTGCCTCGATAGCGGCATCAATTTTGGCAATCGTCTCATTCAATACGGTCACCAATTCATTAAATCGCGGCACTTTTGCCACAGATTCTTGATTTTGTTCGCAACGCAGCGCAATCGTGCGGACGGTTCTCAAAAGCGCATCTTGTTGAATGGTCAAAATTTTGACATTACTCATTTTCAAAACGGTTTTAGTAATTAAAAAAATATGAATTTATACATACGAAATGCAGCAATATGTATGCCATATTTTTAATTTTCTTATGTCTAAAAGATTAATGCGGATGAGATTGGATGATTTTTTTTGAGCGTAGTAGAATCAGAAAAATTATTCTGTAATTTGTTCAAATGATTAACGCTACCTTTCAAGGTGGTGGTTTAGATTTCCCAAATAGACAGGCATTAAACTTTAAATAAAGACCTATCTTTGACTAAAGAGCTTTCTTATAAAAACGTTTTAGGGCTATGCCCTGAAAAAATATCGTTGTTATTGTTTGCTACCCATATTTAGCACCTCTAGTGCATTTTTACTCGTGCTTTATTGCGCCGTCAGGTGCATCATATTGGTAGCAAGATTTATTCAGGGCTATTTTATCGCCCTGTAAGGGCAAAATAGACTTTTATAAAGCCCTATCTTTGAGTAGTTACGCGCATTAAGATTCGAAAATGCCGTTAGGCATGGTATTTTGGTAAAAATACAAGTCGAATAAGATTAATAGTGCCGTCGGCACGCCATTATATTTTTAAAATGCCATGCCTACGCCATTATCGTGCTTCATTTTCTCTTATTTTCTACCCAATTGTCATGCCTAACGGCATTTTTAGCAATATTTCAATTCTTAATTCGCATGATTTAACAAGTATTCATCTCTCATCAATCAAAAAAAGTGTATGACTGGTATCATTGCCGTTTTAGTTTTAGCTTTATTATCAAATTGGTCGTACAATATGTTGTACAGATCGAAGAATAACTTTTGGGGCGTGGTAGAATTGAAAGATTTTCACGGCTATCCCTCACCTGTTTTTGACACCATAAAACAAGTGCGGATATGGAAACGCACGTTCAAATGGCGTATTTTATTAGAAATAGAACCATTGGTGTATGACCCCAAACCTTTACCCCTTCAAAAAGACTTTTATCTGAAAGTGGTGGAACAATTCGACAACCTTTTTACACAATCTACCGCCGCCATACATGAATCCTACGGCGGAGAGCAGCAAAGCATCGTTAAATACAAGAAAAATGTGCAACCGCTTTTAATTATTGTCCCTTTAAATATGGAGAATGAATGGCGCATCTATTGTGTCACGCCCGACAATATGGCTTTTATCCTCTTTTATAAAGGTTATACTTTTGACCGCGTGACAAAATTTGAGGTTGCGGCGATGAATGCGGCGAAGGAAACGGAGGATAAATGACCCCCTCAGTATTTCCCCCATTTTTTTACTTATCAAACGCCGCCAAAACCCTTTTCACCATCCCGTCCAATGATTTATTGTCAATCCAACGGACAACCATCACCAAATCATGTTCTGTATCCACATAAATCATATTTGTTCCGTTGCCTAAATGGTAATAACTACTGAGGGGGGCAGAAGGCAACAATTTATGGTCGGTATTTAAAAAGTAATTTATGTAACCATTCGTCGGTTGACAGGTAGTTGGTGTGGTCGCTTGCTTAATCCATTGCTCCGAAATAAGTTGTTTACCATTCCAATTGCCTTTATGCAAAGTCAAAAGACCAAATCGCGCCATATCGTAAGCATTTATAATCATGCCACCGCCCCAATGTCCGCCGCCACTCACAGATTGCACCGCTTGACCGTCTAATACAATCCACGAATTGCGGTATCCTGCCCAACGCCACGTATTTGATGCGCCGATAACGTCCATTATATTTTCTTTAAGCACTATTGGTAAAGGTTTGCGCCACACACTCAAAGCGGCGAGAGCTAATGCGTTGACCCGAACGTCATTATATTCATAGACAGTACCAGATTTGTGGCGCGGACGGGTTAACCACGTCGAAGCATCGGCATCAGGGCGGTCTGCCCACTCTGGTTTTCCCCACAAAGTGCCTTCCCAATCGCTCGTTTGGCGTAATAAGTCGTCCCACGTGATGGTTCGATTATGCGGCGTGTCAAATGGTTTGAGCATTTCGGGTTTTCCAAAATCATCGGCAGACCGCATCACGGGTTGGTCGTATAATTCAATCGGCGGAATGTAAGAAGCAACGGTGTCATTCACATTTCGAATCAAACCTTTGTCAACTGCCAAACCGACAACGGTAGATAAAAAACTTTTGGTAACACTGTGCGTCAAATCGCAACGCAACGGTTCGCCCCATTCGGCAATAATATAGCCTTTATGAATAATTAGTCCCGTCGGTTCGCCTCTATCCGTAAACGGACCCACCGCAAAGCCATACGGTTCTTTACCAAATGATTGATAATGCGATTGCTCCATGCTGCGCGGGTTTTTTATTTCATTTTCTTTATGAAATGCGATGGCTTCATCAATTTTTGCCGCATTCAAACCCATGTCTTTCGGCGTTTTATGCTGCCAATACTGAGGGGGTGGGAAATATGCTTGCGCTGAAATGGGGATTACATTTTGCGCAACGGTTAATGCGCTTAAGAAAAGGAAGAAGTGTGTGCGTTTTATTGACATTGTTTATTGGATTTGATGTAATTATTGGATTTAGACCACAGATTAGACGGATACGACGGATTTACACTGATTTCTCCTTGTCATTCTGTAAGAATCTTAAAAAGAAATCAGCGAAAATCCGTCGCATCAGCCCAATCTGTGGGCTATTTAAGTTGTAAAATAAATGAATTTGACTGAAAATTTGTTTTAATCACATAGGCAGATAGGCAACTTCACATAGGAAACATAAGTTTTTTAGATGAAAACAGGTATTTCAAGTGAATTTGGGCGTAATAATGCGATTGGGTAGATATTTTTATCTAATTTTTCGGCTTGTACCCAACGTGCAAGCCTTTATTTTTTATCTCAAACTAAACAATCAAACAATTATGAATACTCGCCGTGACTTTTTAAAGAAAATGACCGCCGCATCTGTGGTTTTACCCATGATGTCGAGCACAAATTACCTAAACACAACGCCTTATAGCGGAAAAAAACTACGCGTTGCCCTCGTCGGATTGGGTAGTTACGCCACGCGGGTGGCTAATGCCATGAAAACGTGCGAAAAAGCGGAACTCGTAGGCATTGTTTCTGGCACGCCATCGAAATTAACCAAATGGCAAGCAGAATATGGCATTGCAAAAGATAATTCTTACAGTTACGAAGACTTTGATAAAATCAAAAACAATGCAAATATTGATTTGGTGTATTTAACTTTACCCAATTCACTGCATCATCCTTTTACGTTACGCGGTGCTGCGGCTGGCAAACATGTATTAACCGAGAAGCCGATGTCAGTTTCCGTAAAAGAAGCGGAAGAAATGATTGCGGCGTGCAAAAAAGCCAATGTCAAATTGTATGTTGGTTATCGGTTGCACTTTGAACCTTACACGCGAGAGCTAATTCGCATCCGTGAATCGGGAGAATTGGGCAAAATTATGTTTATTAATACGGCAAATGGCTTTAAAATTGGTGACCCAACGCAATGGCGCTTGAAAAAATCCTTAGCAGGTGGCGGCGCGATGATGGATGTCGGAGTTTATTGCATTAATGGTGCGCGTTACGCCTCAGGTGAAGACCCAATTTGGGTTATTGGCAACGAGAGTAAGACGGATTCAGTGAAGTTTAAGGAGGTAGATGAGACCATTGCGTGGCAAATGGGTTTTCCAAGTGGTCTAATTGCCAATTGTGCGACAACATATAATTTCAACACGCCTGAATTGTTGCGTGTGTCTGGTGAAAAAGGTTTTGCCGAACTAAGCCCTTGCTACGGTTATGGCCCATTGCAAGGTCGCACGCATAAAGGTGCGATGACGCAACCCGTAATTACCCATCAAACTTATCAAATGGACGGCATTGCGGACTGTATTCTCAACAACGCACCCGAACCAAACATAGACGGAACGGAAGGTTTGAAAGATATGAAGATAGTTGAAGCAATTTTTAAGTCAATTGCCAAAAATGGTAAGAAGATTTATGTAAAATACTGAGGGGTTAAAATGTTTAAAAACTGTAATTACTTA
>JAYTUR010000618.1:0-1421 GCA_043744475.1 Saprospiraceae bacterium
AACACAAACCGCTACTTTCCACCTTTTTGTTCTACAAAATACAACAAAAGTCACCCAAACGGCTCAAATTATTGCCGAAACGGAGCAAGACCTTGATTCTGCACCCAATAATATGACCACAACGCCACGAGAAGATGATGAAGCGACTTTCACATCAGTTGCCGATAGAACAAATTTTGTAGAGCCTGAAAGCAGCAATACGTCAGCAATCAGCTTCAAAGCGTTTCCAAATCCGACCCATGATAACGTGACTGTTTACTACAAATTACAAGATGCTGACTTTGTTACATTGACTCTTTTAGATATCAATGGGCGCATTCTCTATGAAAAAATGACCCCCTCAGTAAAAATGGGTTCTGAAACGATTTCGCTTCAAGATGTGCCAAAAGGGGTGTATGTCTTGAAAATAGGGACAATGACAGAAAGTAAAACGGAGAAAATTATTAAAGAATAACGAATACTAAGCAGATGAAACGCATAAGGCAGATGAGACAAATTTCATCTGCCTTTTTTGTGGTCAAACCTAAAATTATTTCTATACCCACATACATAACGTGAGTCATCGCTTCGCCAAACCCATTGGTGTAGATAATCCCAATCTTAATCAATAACCTATCTTTCTGAAAACCATATTATGAGCACAAACACCTACTTTATGCCTTCAATGACTACCTTTGCGTCTTTATAAAATGGTAAGACGTATCGTGTAAAATGAATAAATTAAAAATAGGCGTATTGGGTGCAGGGCATCTCGGCAAAATACATTTGCGTTGTATCCTACAGGCAAGTGAACGGTTTGACCTCGTGGGCTTTTTTGATGCCGACGCAGCCAATGCTGCTAAAATTGCGGCTGAATTTAACATTAAAGCCTTCGATTCAGCAGAATCGCTCATCGAAGCAGTTGAGGTTATAGACATTGTCACTCCTACTATTCATCATTTTTCACTTGCAAAAGCAGCTATACTGAGGGGTCGCCACGTTTTCATCGAAAAGCCTTTGACACATACCGTTGCAGAAGCTGAAGAACTTTTGGCTTTGACACATCAACAAGGTGTCAAGGTGCAAGTCGGTCATGTTGAACGTTTTAATCCTGCTTTTTTGTCGCTCGGCGATATTTCGATTAATCCGATGTTTGTCGAAGCACATCGTTTAGCCTCTTTCAATCCGCGTGGGACGGATGTGTCGGTTATTTTGGATTTGATGATTCACGATATTGACCTTGTTTTGCATTTAGTGAATTCAGAAGTTAAAGCGATTCATGCGTCAGGTGTCGCTGTCATTAGTGCTTCGCCAGACATTGCGAACGCTCGTATTGAATTTGAAAATGGTTGTGTCGCAAACTTAACAGCGAGTCGCATGAGTTTAAAACAAATGCGTAAAGTCCGCTTTTTTCAAAGAGATGCGTATTTAAGTCTCGATTT
>JAYTUR010000619.1:0-1420 GCA_043744475.1 Saprospiraceae bacterium
TACCATTCGACTGTCCGCCAGTGCCTTTGATATAACTGCCTGTTGCCCGAACATTGTGCACTGACAAACCTATGCCACCTGCCGATTGAGAAATCTTAGCACAACGCGACAAAGTTTCAAAAATACCTGAAATTGAATCATCTGTCATAGACAATAAGAAACAAGACGACAATTGCGGCTTCGGCGTTCCGGCATTGAACAAGGTCGGTGTGGCATGAATAAACCATTTTTCCGACATCAAATTATAAGTTTCAATCGCCGAATCGATGTCTTCGCCATGAATACCGACAGATACGCGCAAAAACAATTGTTGCGGACGTTCCACCACTTTTTTGTCCATTCGCAACAAATACGACCGTTCCAAAGTCTTAAATCCGAAATAATCGAACTCATAATCACGGTCATAGATAATCGCTGCGTCGAGTTTATCTTTATGTTTTTGGATGATTTTATGTGTTTCTTCACCAATCAAACCTGCTTTATCGCCAGTTTTAGGATCAATATAATTGTACAAGTCTTTCATTGTGCGAGAAAAAGACTTATCCGTGTTTTTATGCAAGTTAGAAACAGCAATACGCGCTGCCAAAACCGCATAATCGGGATGTTGCGCCGCCAAAGAAGCGGCTGTTTCTGCTGCGAGGTTATCCAATTCTGTTGTCGTAACGCCATCGAATAATCCTTGAATTACTTTTTTAGAAATCTCGATGTAGTTTACCAACGGATTCAACCCATAACAGAGTTTTTTGATGCGCGCTGTGATTTTATCAAAACTGACATCTTCGCGCTTTCCGGTTCTTTTAATGACGTGCATATCTTCTTGTTTTTTACTTAGTTTATGAACAAATTTTTTGAAAGTATTTTATGTGTGTCGGTTGTCAATATTATTACAATTACGCACTGTTCCTCGCTTCGCTCGAAATGCGTGCTTTAAAAGATTTCTTAGGACTCGATGTACTTTTTTAATTAAAATCAGAGATTTTTAATTAAAAAAGTACGTCGAGTCCAATAGAATTAATTATTGTACGCTTTTTTTTGCTTGCAAAAAAACAGTGAGTAATATTAATCTATTTGTTTCACATGTTTAGGTGAAATTTTTTGTCATTCTTTCACTTCATTTAAATGACAAAAAAGCTGTTTATACTGAGGGGAAAGCATAAGGAAATTTTTAAAATTTCCTCATGCTCTTTTTTCACTTAAAATACCGACTGGCAAACGTGATAAAAGTTGCCCAATTGGGCGCAGGTGTATGCCCACCCGTATGTTGCCGATAAGAAATATCGCCATCTATCAAAGTGGTTTCCACTTTTGGAAATTCCTTTGTGCCTAAGCCTTTTTTGCCCAATAATTCATAAACTTCGCTGCTGGCGGCGGCGGCTAAAAACATGCCTTTGACATCCACCCAAGCGTCTCCTTTTTCACC
>JAYTUR010000620.1:0-1416 GCA_043744475.1 Saprospiraceae bacterium
TTTTGATTTTCCCGAAATTCACCCTATTGCGTTCGGGATACAAAATATTAGTTGCTGCCATGTATGAACGGGTTATTTTATTTTCAAAAACGAGACAAACGGGTTGTTTTTCTTAGCAAGGATACCCCTCAGTATTTGAGCCTAAAAATGAACAATTAAACACATTATAATAGAAGACCGTTTCGCCGTCCAAACAGCGAAGCCGCATCAAAAAAAGTAGCTAAAAACGAGAAAAAATCATAAGAAATGCTTGTAAATGTCTTTATTTTTATCTACATTAAGACGGGTCTTCTAATAAACGTGCAAAGTTATACCTTTTTTTGAAAATCTCAGCGTTTATTGATAAAAAAATCTCAAAAAATAGACATTTTTTAGCATTTGAATGCAAGCAGATTGTGTTTTCGCTGTATGCCAAATATTAAAATGTTTTTTTCAATCTTTACCTTTTCGCTAATAAATTTGTTTCAGCGAAATTTTGCTAACTTTGTGCCTGAATTTTAAAAAGTAACATTAGCCAATGACGCAACCTATTAAAAACGAAGGTAAGTTCACATATATCGAAACAGGCAAAAAAGACGGTGAAGTCCTTCTTCTTTTGCATGGTCTTATGGGCGGTCTCAGCAATTTTGGAGACGTTATTACACATTTTTCACAGACGCACAATGTCGTGATGCCTACTTTACCCATTTATGAAATGCCGATGTTGTCGGTTTCTCTTGATGGTTTATTGACTTATCTCGAAGATTTCATTGATTACAAAGGTTACAACCGAGTACATATTGTTGGAAACTCCTTAGGTGGGCATATCGCACTCATATATGTCTTGAAACATCCTGACCGTGTTGGTTCATTAACATTAGCGGGCAGTTCTGGTTTGTACGAAAGTGCTATGGGTGACACATATCCGAAACGGGGCGACTATGAATTTATCAAGCGCAAAACGCAAGACACCTTCTATTCACCTGAATCTGCAAGTCAAGAGTTGATTGACGAAATATACAATACAGTTAATGACCGTGGTAAAGCATTGCGCATCGTCATGATTTCTAAATCAGCCATTCGGCACAATTTGGGCGATGAATTACACCAAATCAAAGCACCGACTTTGCTAATTTGGGGTAAAAACGATATCGTCACACCGCCTTCTGTCGGAGAAAAATTCCATGAACTCATTGATAATTCAAAACTTGTATGGGTTGACAAATGCGGTCATGCGCCTATGATGGAGCATCCTGAAGAGTTTAATGTCATTTTAGAGGAGTTTTTGAACGATGTTGTTGCTGAAAAAATCGCTTGAAATTATTCTATTTAACGTGAGTTCGGAGATTATACAATAATCCTATTACGCACTGTTTCTCGCTTTACTCGTACGTCTTTCGAGCAAAGCGAGAAACAGTGCGTGATAGTATTATTGTA
>JAYTUR010000621.1:0-1413 GCA_043744475.1 Saprospiraceae bacterium
TTGCTCAAATGCTTCACGCAACGCCTCGCTTGAGGTGCTGTAATTTAATTTTGCAACAAAAATATTCATCTGAAAAAATTTAAAAATATAATAAAAAAATAAAAAATACAAGGGAAATAAACAGGATTGGAATAAAACCATAGGAAAGAAAGCGAATGGAAGAACTCAAAATTTCAAGTATAAGTACATCGCCAAAAGGCTGTTAAATTATACGAACTGCTTAAATACTATGTAAAGATAGCATTTATTTAGTCCATTTCGCATTTTTTCACATTTTTTCGCATTTTTTTTCCAATTTAGTTGTTTTGCGTGCCGTTTGACACGACGTTTAGGAAACTTTAAAAGTTTTCTAAACGTGTAAATTAAAAATTTTACTTGTTTAATTAATTGATTATCAGCGTGTTACAAACGATTTGAATAACCAAATAGCTAATAAACTTAAAGCTGAACCCGCTGCTAACCAACCTAATAAATCACCATATCGGGCATAAAAAGTCAAATTATTATTCAAAGAAATCCGCTGTTTAATGACTGCATCGGTGCCATACACGGTTGGTTGCTCAATATCTCCTCGTAAATTTACAAAGCAACTTGTCCCTGTATTGGCAGAGCGAACAACCTCGCGACGCAACTCGATAGCCCGCAACGAAGCAAACTTTTCATGTTGCTGATAGCCCGGTGTATTGTCCCACCAACCATCATTCGTAACCACAAATAAGGCTTGCGCACCCGCCAAAACATAGCCGCGACAATAATCCCCGTAAATAGATTCATAACATATCGCTGTGCCAACGGCTTTTGTACCGTCTTTGCTCCGAAAAACAGAGCGTTCGTCCTGCATACCTAAGCCGCCAACAGTACCACCAAATTGTCGAAACAAAGGCTTTGCCCAACCAAACAGGAAGCCATAAGGGAGTATTTCAGGACCCGGAACGAGTTTCGATTTTTTGTAAATGGGCAAACGCCACCCCTCAGTATTTTCTGCTTTTGTGGTGTCAAACACCATTTGTGTAGCGGCGTTATAATTTTCCCAATAGGTTATCGTTCCGTCTCGATTGTCAAATTCACGGACGGTACGTGGCAAAATATCAGGCTTTTTTAAGGCGTAAGCGGCATAAACTTTTAGGGCATCAATGCCCATAATAAGGTGCAAATTGGGATAACGATTGACAAAATTTTGCCACTCTCTAACTTCAGGTCTGTTTTGAAAATGGTCAACATCGTGAAAATCGAAACTCGTTTCTGGAAAAACGAGGTAATCCGTTGTGGAATCCAGTTTTTCATTTGCTAATTTTCTAAATTTTTGAAACTGGTTATACCAAGGCACATCAAATTTTTCATAATGTGGCTCATAATTGGGTTGCACGACGACGACATCGCAGTAACGTTCCACACGTTTTTGTATACACTTTT
>JAYTUR010000622.1:0-5423 GCA_043744475.1 Saprospiraceae bacterium
GCTGCCTCCTTATTTATAGGTGTTGTTTTTAAAACATCATTTTCCTGCTTTTCCTCTTTATTACTGAGGGGTTGTTCAAGTTTCGCGTTTTGTATTTCGCGTTTTGTGTCTGCTGCCTCCTTATTTATAGGTGTTGTTTTTAAAACATCATTTTCCTTTTCCTCTTTATTACTGAGGAGTTGTTCAAGTTTTGCGTTTTGGGTTTCGCGTTTTGTGTCCGCTGCCTCCTTATTTATAGGTGTCGTTTTTACAGCATCGTTTTCTTGTTTTTTCTCTAACATATTGTCCAAAAGGGCTCCTTTTGAGTAGGGCTCTTTAAGCGTAGCGTTTTGAGTTTCAGGTTTTGTATTGGTATTGGTAGCAATATTATTTGCAGAAATATTGTTTTTAGTCGTCAGTACTTTCGTTTCAGGCTGAATTGTAGTCTTTATTTTTGAAAACGAAGAATCACTTTTTGTTGTCGTTGCATTTGATAAATCACGCCGCACAACGGTTTGAAAAATCGTATCGTACCGACGTACAACCACATGATGATAAACGGTATCACTCTTTACGATTGAGACTGAGGGGGTGACAAATGCCTGTTTTTCAAGGCGCAAGGTCTTGATTTCAGATGTCAAATTACGGATGTCTTGTTTAGAACTATGTAATGACCAACTCATAAAACCCAAAGTGCTCAGCAAAGCCAACAAGGGAATTGACAACAACGCCCATAACCGCTGCCGTCGTTTCGCATCCAGATGGGTACTGAGATGATTTTTCATTTTATCCCATTTATCATCTGAAAACGGGAAATCCTCATCGGCTTTTAGATGGTCACCGAAAAATTTGTCGAAGTTTTGCTCATCCATTTTTAATTAGATTCTTTTCTAAAATCATTTTTTGTAGTTTTTGTCGTGCTATCATCATATTCGTCCGCGCTGTGCCTTCTGCAATGCCCAACATGGCAGCTATTTCAACATGGGAATACCCTTCAACAACCGATAACGTAAATGCTGTGCGATAGGAGGGTGGTAATTGGCGAACCAAATCCTTAACCTCCTCCGTGGACATTTGTTCATTGACAGGGTCGCTAAAATCCATGTTTTCAACCAATTCCAAGTCGGTTGTTATCAATTTTTTTTCATATTTTTTCAAATAATTAATAGCCGAACGCACAACAATTGTATGAAACCAACCGGGAAACGACTGCAGAGGATCATACATATCTATCTTCGTAAACACCCGCAAAAACGCATCGTTGAGCATTTCCTCCGCTTCATCTCTCGATTGGGCATACCGATTACTTACATTCATACCGTAGCGGTAAAATTGCTTATACAATGCTTTTTGACTCGCAGGATTCCCCGCTCGACAACCGCTGATGATATTCTGTAATTCGCTTTGCGTCATAACTCTTTTTACGAGCTTCAATTAGATATACACGCTGATTTTTTAGAAACGTAGGTTTAGAGAAATAAAAAAAAATTATTTTTTATGATAAATAAGCCGCATCAAACTTGGCAAAACCAACAACAAAAGTGGAAGAGCGACCACAAAACCGCCTATAACCGCCACCGCCAAAGGTTGCTGCATTTGAGCACCCAAACCAATGCCGAGCGCTAAAGGAAGCAATGCTAAAATAGCCCCAATCGCCGTCATGAGTTTTGGACGGATTCGCAAAGCAATGGCGTAATTAATGGATTCATCCACATTGCCTGTTTGTTTTAAGTTGTAAAAAAATTGATTAACGGTAAAAATGGCGTTTTCAGCAATAATACCTACAATCATAATAATACCCGTGTAACTGCTCACATTCAAAGGAATACCTACAACATAAAGTCCTAATATACAGCCTGTAATCCCTAAAACAGAGATAAAAAGTATTAAAAACGTAATCAACCAAGCCCGAAACAAAAACAATAGAACAACAAATACCAAAATGCACGCACCAATTAGAATCAATAATAACTCATTGAATGACTTTTGTTGTTCCGAAAAAGCACCGCCATAAGCTACTGTATAACCTGGTGGCAAAGGCAATTGTGTTTTAAACTGCTGTTGAATTTCTTTAATCGCACTGCCCAAATCACGGTTATTGAGCCGTGCAGTAAGGGTGACATTGGCTTTCAAATCTTCGCGTTTTAATTGTACTTCGCCGCCTATAACGTGCGTGATACAAAAAAATGATAGTGGTTTGGTGGTACCGTCGGGCAGAAAAATGAGCTGTTTATTTATTTTATCAAGGCTATTATCTTGAAAATTGATGAAACGCATGATAAGCCGCCGCATCTGTTCACCGTCTTGAATTTGACCGACTTGAATGCCGCCAATCATACCCATTTGAGCGGGTGACAGCGTCGGCATATTGGCATTTTGACCCAAAACCACCCCCTCAGTATAAGCAGTTAATTGGGTCTGAAAATCGGTTATAGAAATGCCGTATTGCGCCAATTTCGTTTGATCAGGTGTAAAAATGATGTACGGACTTGCTGGTTCTAAACCCGTTTCAAGGTCGGCAATACCATCAATTTTACTTAAAATCTCTTCTGCTTGATGGTCTAATTTTTCTAAAATCGCTTGATTATCACCAAAAATTTTAATTTCAATCGGATTAGGCGTACTCATCAAATCACCGAGAAGGTCGGCGATACGTTGTCCAAATGATATATGCAGCGCGGGCGTTGTGGCTTCAATTTGCTTACGTAAATCGTCAATCACAACAGGCGTTTTATCCTTATGATTCTTTTTTAATTGGATGGAATAATCTCCTTCATTTTGGGGAATAACGCTAAAACCCATGTGCGTCCCCGTCCGCCGCGAGTAACTTTCAACCTCTGGATGCGCTAAAATTATCTTTTCGACCCCCCTCAGTATTTTATCGGTTTCTTCAAGCGAAGTGCCGCTGGGTGTATAATAATCCAAAACAATCGTACCTTCATCTAAATCGGGCAAAAAGCCTGTTTCTAAATTATTTGAAGCAGAATAAGCGAAAAAACTGATAATTGCGATAAAAAACAAGGCAAAAAAAGGTTTGTTGAAAAACCATACCAACCACCACAGTTTGGGTTTTGGGCTTTTAATTTTGCGTTTTGCGTTACGTTTTGGGCTTGAAACTTTAGGTTTTAAAACGTGTTTATAGCCTATAATTAAATGCAAAACAGGTAAAATGAGCCACGTCACCAAAAACGAACAGACCATCGTAATTTGCATCGTATCCGACAATTCTCTGAAAAAACTACCCGCCAAACCACTCATCAAACGGAAAGGAAAGTGTATCACAATCGTTGTCAACGACGAACCAATCATGGCAGGAAAAAGGTCGTGAATCGCTTCTTTGACGACGATGTATTTGTCCTTTTCGGGATGCTCTTCGTGCACACGGTAAATTTGTTCAATAATCACAATCGCATCGTCAATAATCAAACCGATACTCGCTGCAATCGCACCGAGTGACATGATATTAATAGTGATGCCGATAACGTGCAAAACAGCCATTGTGAAAGCCACAATTATTGGAATCGTAATCATCACAACTGCACTCGCCCGCACCGAACGCAAGAAGAAAATCATCACTAAAATGGCTAAAAACAAGCCGACATAAATTGTCTCTAAAACGCTGCTGATGCTGTCACCCACGAAAGCGGATTGGTCGTAATAGGTTTTTAATTCTATGCCTTCGGGCAATATTTTACGTATTTCAGTCGCTTTTTCCTTTGCATTTTTAGCAAAATCAAGCAAATTAACGCCTTGTTGTTTCACCAAATCCACCAAAACCGCATCGTTGCCATTGGCATTTATAACAGTAGATTCAATTTGAATTTGCAAATCAACAACCGCAATATTTTTTAATTTAACAATCCGATTTCCGTCATTTTTAACCACAATTTCCCCCAATTCATCGGCGTTATTAATTCTAGTATCCGTCAAAGTCAAGTATAAACGGCGAAAATCAGAGACATTTCCATTCGATTGAACAAAATTATTGTTGTTGAAAACATTAATCAACGTATTGGGCGTAATGCCCAAAGCCGACATTTTCACTGCATCGGGAATGATGACGTATTGCTTCGATTTACCACCCGTCACCACGACGTTTGAGATACCTTCTACCTGTGAAAAAAACGGACGTACTTGCAAATTGGCATTATCTCGAAGGGCAATCAAACTGTGGTTTTTGCTTTCCAAAGTATAACCTAAAACGGGAAAAATGGACTGATTCATCGCCTCAATCGAAAAGGTAATGCCCGCTGGAAGAAAGGGTTTTATCTCATTGATACGGCTTTCTAATTGTGTTTTAGCAGTGTAAATATCCGTATTCCAATTAAAATAAACGTCAATATTTGAACTGCCTCGACTGGTACTTGTTCGCACTTTTGTTACGCCTTTCACCCGTTTTACGGCACTTTCCAACGGTTTTGTCGTCGTAATCATTACGCGGTCAATCGGCTGTTGACCGATATCAGCGACAATGGTAATTTTCGGAAAATTGACTTCTGGAAACAAGGCTGTTGACATGCGGTTGTAAGAAAACCAACCCGTCAGTAACAACATAAGAGCAAGGAAAAGTATCGGTTTTGAAAAGGTTTTGAAATAGTTTTGAGACATATTAAGATATGTTGAGATTTACGAAATTTTAAAAATTTCGTAAATCTGTGGTTAAAATCATCATTTCACAATCTGAATTAATGTTGTATCCGCCAATCCAAAATTGCCCGACGATAATAGTCTATCTTTTGGGTTAAATCGAGGATTTGTAATCTCAACTTCCTGCCCGTTTTTCATACCCAATTGGACGGGTATTTTCACCGCCGTGCTGTCATCAATGAGTTTCATAACCCAAAAATCTTTCATCAATTCATCGCTCAAAACACAGTCTTTGGGCACAATTTGGGCATTACCTTTTTGCTTGACGGTGAGCATAACCGTTGCAATGAGACCTTCTGGTAGAAAAATGGAAGTCTCAGGTTTCAGCCAAAATTGTTGCGTTTGGGCTTGTGGATTGACGGTTGAAAGTGGTAATGTCAGTTTGGCGTTTATTTGTCTTTTATCGGGCAAAATAATGGAATAGGCTTCGCCAACCCTTGTCAAACGGTTAAATTCATAAGGCACATTGAGTAAAAAAACGACGCTTTGATTTTCCGTAATCGTACACAAAGGGCTGCCTTCTGCGACATAATCGCCGACTTGTTGCCTATCCAAAACGGTGACAATGCCGCTGATGGGTGCTTTAATCGTGATTTTACCCAATTGCGTTAACAGGCTGTCTTCGGGAAAAGCATTGCCCAAAGCCTTGCGTTCTTTGCTCTCTAATTCGTACAAAACATCACCTTTTTGCACCATTTGACCCAATTTTACTTTAACTTTTGATAAAAAACAAGGTATCGGTGCCGTCACATTATTGCGCTGCAAATAGGCAGTGACAGCCGAAAGCGGCACTTGAT
>JAYTUR010000623.1:0-5422 GCA_043744475.1 Saprospiraceae bacterium
GTTGCCGATTCTACAACAACCATTGCAAAGGCTTATGGTGCAGGTAGCTTGCCAGCAGGTGTTAAAGAATTGCCTTCTGGTTTGAAAATCGCTATTTTACGCGAAGGAACGGGTGCAATGCCTAAAAAAGGTGAGGTTGTGCTTGTTAACTATTACGGTGCTTTGAAAGATGGTAAGAAATTTGACGAATCTTATACACGTGGCGAACCTATAAACTTCCCAGTTGGTGCGGGTCAAGTGATTCCAGGTTGGGACGAAGGTTTGATGAATATGAAAGAAGGTACAACGGCTATTTTGTTCGTTCCTTCTAAATTGGGTTATGGCGACCGTCCTTCAGGTCCTAAAGGAGAAATTCCTGCCAATAGCGATTTGATTTTCTATGTCGAGTTGCTTAAAGCTGTTGACGTTCAGTAACAATTCTAAGTACAACGAATAAAAAAAGGTGTATCGTGATGTGTATTACGATACACCTTTCTATTTTAGCCGAAATTTTTTTAAACAAAGCTTTTTAATCATTTCATAAAATAAAATTATAATGATTCATTCTAAATCTTCTGCTTTCACGCCCTCATTTACTTCTTACTTTGTTATGGCAACGGTGCTTGTACTTTTCTTTGCTTGTCAAAGTTCGCCTAAATTTCCAAACTGTACGGACACAACAACTTGTTTGCCTGCCGTAGAAGACAATGCACCAGAAGCTGTGAAGAAAATGCACGAAACACTCTCTGGAAAATGGAAATTTGTCAGCGTTACTACTGAAGATACTTTTCACAAAACAGGTGCGACATTTATCAATAAACGAGCAAGTGCTTGCATCGGCTACAATGGTGGGGTACAGTATTTTCTTGATAATCATCAGTTGACTTGTCAAATGTGCTACGAATTGAAACAAGGTACTGAGGGGGTCGAAATCATCATCGAAAAAGCCAATCAGAACGCATTTTGCCTCGAATCTTTCCAGAGTGGTAAACTTATTTGCGCGGGTGATTCGCTCGTCGTGACAAGTCAGGATTCTTTTGTCATCAAAAAAACTTTATATCGCCGTATGAATGACGATGGTACTTTCAAAGTGAATTAGATTTCCCCTGTTCGGGAAACTCTTATTAGTTTCCTGAACATAAAATCTGAATCCAATTCAAAAGCTTAATGATAGATATAGATTTTTTGAGTTACAAAAACAAGCTCACAACCCGTAAAAATAAGGCTGGGAAAATAGAAGTTTACGACATTGTCAGAAAAAAATATGTCATATTGCAACCCGAAGAATGGGTGCGACAATTGGTCATTCATTATTTAATTTCTGAAAAAAATGCCCCCCTCAGTAAAATGCGTGTTGAAAAAGGCTTGACAGTCAATGAGTTAATGAAACGGTGCGATATTTTGATTTACGATAAAAACATCCAACCTTTTTTTCTCGTCGAATGTAAAGCAGCCAATGTCCGCATTGACCAAACGACTTTTGACCAAATTGCACGGTACAACCTGCCGCTTCAAGTGCCATATTTATTGGTCACAAACGGCTTGTCCACCTATTGTTGTCAAATAAATGAAGACAAAACAGGTTGGCAATTTTTAACAGAGATTCCTAAACTTTGGTAATGATGAAATCTGAATAATGAATAATTGAACGCTTTTTCAATTCACCATTAGTCATTACCATTCATTATTTATCATTTATCATTCGTATTTATGCAAAAAGATAAAATTCTCATCATTGGCTCAAATGGTCAAATTGGTTCAGTTTTAACCCGAACATTACGGCAAAACTATGGCCACGATAATGTTATCGCTTCTGATTTACACCTACCAACGGATGGGAATAACTACCTGCCTTTTGAAATCCTCGATGCAACAGATGCAGCTAAAATTGCCTATATCGTCGAACGTTATCGCATAACTCAAATCTATCATTTGGCAGCCATTATGTCTGGAAAAAGTGAGTTAAATCCCTTAGAAACCTGGAATGTGAATATGGATGGCTTGTTTAATGTCCTCGAAGCAGCGCGACACCACAAAGTAAAAAAGGTCTTTTTTCCATCAACAACAGCGGTGTTTGGCTCAAATACGCCCCGTATTAATACGCCTCAAGACACTATTCGGACTCCCGAAACGGTTTATGGTATGTCAAAAGTAGCGGGTGAAAACTGGTGCAGTTATTACAACAAAAGATATGGCGTTGATGTGCGTGGCATTCGCTTTTCAGGCATTATTGGTCATCAATCTAAGACAAGCGGCAATACGACGGATTATGCCATTGATATTTTTCATAAAGCAGTGAAAAATGAACCTTTCAATTGTTATCTGAAAGCAAACACGCGCTTACCTATGATGTATATGGATGATGCCATTCGTGCCATTGTTGAACTCATGGAAGCCCCAGCCCCAAAAATCAGTATTCGCAGTAGCTATAATGTTTCGGGTATAAGTTGTTCGCCCGCAGATATTTATGAAGAAATAAAAAAACATATACCTGATTTTAAAATAAACTACACACCTGATTTTAGACAAAAAATTGCAGCCACTTTTCCCGAAAGCGTGGACGATGCAACTGCTCAAAAAGATTGGCATTGGACCCCTCAGTATGATTTGTCTAAAATTGTCGCAGAAATGTTAGCCCATTTGAAGATTGAAGATGAAGACTAAATGAATATTTATTTATTTCATTGTTATCAAAGTTCAAAACATTAATTTAGATTTACAAAAAAAATCAATATTACCACTAAGTCTAAAATGTTAAGCCACATGAAACTGTATGTTAAAACCATTTTTATTGTGCTATTGCCCTTTTGCGCAAACAGTCAATCCATTGAAAGACAAGTCGTTGCGTCTTCTGGTAATTTTGTCCAAAATATTGAGGGGTCTCTTAGCTTCACTGTTGGTGAATCAACGATACAATTGGGTGCTGATGGTGTCAATATTCTGACACAAGGCTTTCAACAACCTTTTACCTCTCCAATAATTCCCGTCGAGTTTGGTGACTTTTCGGCTCAAAAGCAAGACAAATCTGTCAAATTGAACTGGTTTACCTATTCAGAGCGCAATAGTTTGAGGTTTGATATTGAACGCAGTGACGATGCTAAATCATTTTCAAAAATTGCAGAAATTAAAGCCATAGGTATAAGTGCCGTGCGTCACGATTACGAAGTTTTCGATAAATCCCCATTGGAAGGCGTTAATTATTATCGTATGAGACAAATTGATTTTGATGGTCGAGAAACATTTTATAAAACAGTAGCCATCTATTTCGATAGTCCTAACAAAAAGCAGAATTGGGCGCGTGTTTTTCCTTCATTCGCAAAGGAAGAAGCCATCATTTCATGTCAATTTATTAACGATGCTCATCTGACCGTCACCAATATATTTGGCATTCCAGTCCGTCAATGGGCAATCCCAAAAACAGAAAATCCGTATCAACAGTCATTTCTCATGGGTGATTTGCCAAATGGTACTTACTTATTCATATTCAAAACAGTTGACACTCAAGTCGTTCAAAAGGTCATTAAACAATAAAAAAGCATCATTTCTCACCAATTAAACTATGTTAACATCATGTTTCAAACAAACCTCCGTTTCCTTTTCATGGCATTTACAGCCCTTGTATCCTTTACATCAACCCATGCTCAAGCACCACAAGTCATTAATTATCAGGCCATTGTCCGTGATGCTGCGGGCAATATTGTACAAAATAAAGCGGTTAATTTTCGTCTTTCTATTTTAGATAGTGGACCCAGCGGTACCCCTCAGTATATTGAGACACAAAGTAAAACAACGAACCAATTTGGCTTAGTCACTTTTGGCATTGGACAAGGCACAACTGTCTCTGGCAGCATGAATGCGGTGACGTGGGCAACAGGCAATAAGTTTTTTAAAGTCGAATTGGATATCAATGGCGGCAATTCATTTACCGTTATGAATACGTCGCAGTTTCTGTCAGTGCCTTATGCTTTGTATGCCGCGAATGGTGGGAGTGGTGCCACAGGTTGGGGATTAACAGGCAACACGGCAGTAGCCAATAACTATTTAGGTACAAATAATGGTCAAGATTTACGCTTTTATACCAATAATACGCAAAAAGCGGTTATTACGATTGATGGAAATATGAGCATAGGTACTTCAACGCCTACTTCAAGATTAAGCCTCGAAAGCAATTCAGATGGCAGTGGTGTCATTGATGGTCGGTTTTTACTTGATTTAAAAAATACTTCTACGAGTTCCGCATCACAAGCTGTCATGAAATTTACTGCGGGTAATAGTGGCAATTACATGAATATTTCTCAAAGTGCTTCCAGTTATACCATTGGGCCAGATGCAGATGCAGGTATCGTTTGGGCAAATGGTACAGGTGGGCTTATACTACGAGCTTCGCCGAAAAGCGGTAGTGACCCTGATGTAGGTGCTATTCGTTTTTTAACGGGTTGGAATAGCGCAACTGTGAATGTAACAAATGAACGTATGCGCGTACAAGCGAATGGGAATGTTGGTATAGGAATATCCGCGCCAAATACAAAACTGCACTTAGTTGGAGATGACAACGGTAGTGGTAGCGGTCAAACAGATGGTCGTTTTTTCCTTAGAATTAATAACCAAAGTACAGGAAATGGGTCACAGTCGGGTATTCAATTCATGGCGGGTGGAACAAACAATGAGACAACAATTGGTCATGTTTCTCCATCATATTCAGTTGTTAGTGGATTTGGTGATTTCGCCCAATTCCGAACTTCTGGTGCGGGGATTGTATTACAAGCAGCAAATGCGAATGGGATTATTAGATTTCAAAGTGGCGGCGTAACTGATAAAATGGTTATCAATGCCACAGGCAATGTGGGCGTTGGAACAACAATACCTAAAGCAAAAATTGAAGTAGCCAACGGTGATGTCTATTTAAACGATTCGACAAAGGGAATTATATTGACTTCTCCTAACGGTAATTGTTGGCGTGTAACGGTTGACAATACAGGAAATTTGGTTCGCACACAAATTATATGCCCTCAATAAATTATGTGAAATATTTTAAGCACACTGATAACTTGAACGGAATATTTACGTACTAAAAAAGCTACTCTGTTTAGAGTAGCTTTTTTTGGTAAAAAACTAACTTTGCAGAAAAATCGCTGTCTGATGCTCAAAAACATTGCTTTTTATAGCAAAATCTACTTTTTCAATATTCTTGTCGAATGTCGCCGTGTTTTATGGCATATGGGTTTGAAAAAAAATTACGCTATCCGTGTGTTTGAAAACCACGTTTTCAAGTTCAATCATTTTGGTATCATTACTGAACTATTATATGTCAACGAGCCACTTGTTAGTGATAAAAAAGGTTTTGAATACGAAACTTTGAAAAAATTTAGCGAAGAAGTACACCCAAATGATACAGTTTTGGATATTGGTGCAAACATCGGTTTGTTCTCAATTTTAGGTTCGC
>JAYTUR010000624.1:0-1411 GCA_043744475.1 Saprospiraceae bacterium
TTAAAGTCGGAAACGACATCAATGCTTGATCACTCAATGTCGGTGAACCGTAATAAGTTAAACCCAATTCAAGCCCCCTCAGTACAAGTGGATGTTCCAACTCAATTTTTGAAGAATTTAAGCGAAATGAACGCGGCACAAGCTCCGATTGTACTTCTTTTTGAATGATTTCTAATACTTCTTGATTCGTATAACACTCATTTGTTCGAATATCAATGACGAAGCGACATTCATCTGGCACAACATTGTGCTGTGTACCCGCTTGTATCTGTGTCACCGACATTTTGACTGCCCCCAACAAGTCCGATTTTTTCTCAAAATCATATTGCCGAATGATTTCAATATCTTTCAACGCCTTATATATAGCATTTACGCCTTCCTCCCGTGCCGCATGACCCGCTTCTCCTTTGGCTATGCCATCAACAACCATCAAGCCCTTTTCAGCAACCGCCATTTGCATCAAAGTCGGTTCTCCGACGATGGCTACTGAGGGGGTCGGCAAATCGGGTAAAACGGACTCAATGCCATTTTTACCAGAAATTTCTTCTTCTGCCGAAGCCAATAAAATCAGATTGAAAGGCAGTTTTTTATCATAAAAATGACAAAACACTGCGATTAGTGACACCAATGAAGCCCCGGCATCATTCGAACCTAAGCCATAAAGCCGTCCTTTTTCAATATCAGCACCAAATGGGTCGCGTGTCCACCCTTTTACTGGCTTTACTGTGTCGTGATGAGAGTTTAAAAGGACGGTAGCCCCCCCCTCAGTAAAAAACTTGTTTTTTGCCCAAACATTGTTGCCTTTGCGTTCCGTGGGTATGTCTTCTTTTTGAAAAAATGCTTCGATAATGTTCGCCGTTCTATTTTCCTCTCTACTAAATGAGGACGTAGCGATGAGGTCTTGAAGTAGTGTTATATATCTTTTATACATGGTTATTGAAAAAAATAATATGTAAGTCTATATTTTGTTGTTCTGTCTTTTTAAAAAACCAGAGATTCAACCCATGACGTATCAACAATCATCGGTTTATTAACGCCATTGTACTGAATAATTACATTATAATCACAAGGCTTTATAATGTCTTGTTTTTCAAATAATTGAAAATCAAAATGAATTGGAAAAACCATAAAACTATATTTATGGTGATTCAATTCCAAGGCATTTATCAGCTTGAATTTGTCGGTACGCGGCATTTCTTCAACGAATAAAATCTGTGGTTTTACTTTACTGTATGTATAATAATCAATCATTATGAGTTCTTGCAGAACGATATCATCGGGAAATTCCTTTTTTACAAAATCGAAAATAATCATATAAACATCTTTCAAAGCATATTTGTGAAAATCCTTTTTTTCTACAAAATAACGACCTAAACCAATGAAAAAATCGAAGATACTGTACTTTTCAGTC
>JAYTUR010000625.1:0-1409 GCA_043744475.1 Saprospiraceae bacterium
CTGCGAAAGTGCAGATTTGAATTGTTCAATGTTTTTTTGCAAAACGGCACGTGCATCAGTGTAAACTTTTTGAGATTTTAAAAATGCAAAAAGATAAGCCGGTACAATGGGCGAAGCCCCTACAAACAAAGGATTTTGACGAATCATTGCAATTGTTTTTTTATTTCCTAAAATCACACCGCCAGGCAAACCGACTGCTTTGGCAAGCGAAGCAATGACAATGAGGTTGATATTGTCTTTATTACCTATTTCACGTTTAATTTTTTTGAAAATACCAGACCCGTCTTTGTAGAATCCCGAAGCATTTCGGGAAGTACCTGTAATGCCAATGCCGTGTGAATCATCGAGCAACAAGGTAATAGGTTTATTATTAGGCAAATTTTGTATCCATGAAAAATTATAAGACTCGCCTTGCAAAGGGTCAATCGCATTCGCTGCAATGACGACATGATTCGTTTCCTTTTCAACGATACCAACTATCTTTTTTGAAAAATCATCATAATTTTGGAAAATATACTGAGGGGGGGTATTCGGCTGCCAAATTGCTGGATGGGCAGATGGTGCTAAGATAAGCTTTTGATTCACAAGGCTTTGTACGGCTAATTGCCCTGCCACGAGACCTGATGTCACCGTCAAAGCGAGTTCTGCGCCCGTCCATTGGGCTATAAAGTCTTCTGCATCTTCATAAATTTTTAGCTGTACATTATTGTTGCGCGAAGCGGAAAATATGGTTCCGTATTGGTTAAAACCCTCTAGCAAAGCGGCTTTAAAATCGGGTTGATGCCCCATACCCAAATAGGACGTACCGCTGAAAAAGAGATGTTCCGTACCCTTGAGGTATATCGTTCGGCTGGGTAGATGGTCTATTGTTGTGGTCATAGATTTCGAAAATTAAAACTGATAAAGCTGTGAATCGTCGCAAAAATGAAGTCTTTATCTAAACGTTTTTATTTTTTAGTAAAAAAAACACCAAAAACCGACCCCAAATTTTCAATTCCCTACCTTTGCGCTCTTTTTCACTCGACACTTTACTTCATCATGACCACTAAACGCTTTCCAACCCTTGTATGGGTTGCCTTTGTTGCTGTTTGTATTGTTTGGGGTACAACCTATTTCGGCATCAAAGTAGCGATGGAATATTTCCCACCGTTCTTTTTTTCAGCTTTTCGACATGGGTCGGCAGGGATTATTTTCTTGCTTTTGTACCTCACGCAGTCCCGTCAAAAGCCAACTTGGACAGATATCAAAAATGGTTCAATAGCAGGGATTTTTATGATAACAGGCGGTAATGCACTGTTGTCTTGGGCAGTAAAGTACATTTCAAGTGGCTTAGCAGGTATTTTGAGCGCGACAGCACCCATTTTCATCACTTTGATGAGTATTTATGCTTTTCCAAATTTTAAAATTAC
>JAYTUR010000626.1:0-5406 GCA_043744475.1 Saprospiraceae bacterium
GATGATGGGTTTGTGTGCATTGGGTGCTTCTGCCAAACGGGATGAACGGTGAATGATGGTCTCAAAAACGTAGTCTTTGGCGTGTTCACGCACTTTATCCACAATGAGATTGGCAAGTCTTAGGCGTGAATCATACATTGACAACAAAAGCCCTTCGACTTCGAGCTTAGGATTAAGGTTCTTTTTGACCAAATTAATCGTGTTTTTCAATTTAACCAAACCCTCCAAAGAAAAGACTTCACATTGAACTGGAATCAATACTGAATCCGCCGCAACAAGTGAATTGACGGTGACAAGACCGAGTGACGGCAAACAATCAATAAAAATATAATCGTATTCGTCGCGCACTTGTTCCAAGACCCCCCTCAGTACAAACTCTCTTTTCTCCATACCGACCAGCTTAATATCTGCGCCAACAAGGTCAATAGACGATGGGAGGAGAAATAAATTAGGCGTTTCGGTTTCCATAATGGCATCGTGTGGGTCGTCGCCATTAACAAGACAATCGTAAATCGTATAATTTTCCGCAGTTGCAAAAACGTTTACGCCAGAAGAGGCGTTTGCCTGCGGGTCGCAATCCACTAATAACACCTTTTTTTCTAACACAGCCAATGCTGCTGCCAGATTGATAGATGTTGTCGTTTTTCCTACGCCACCTTTTTGGTTGGCGATTGCAATGATTTTGCCCATTTTACAGTTATGATTTTATATCAATTTTTTCTTAAAATTTGTGTTTTGAAGACTTTATATGTTATTGAAAAAACGTTTATGAAACTTTAAAAGTTTCATAAACGTTGGCGTAATTTTATTTTATCCCTGCCGCTTTCCGTAATTCATCAGCCGTTTGTGTTGAGCCATCGTGACTCCAACCGGGCGGCGCAAAGACATATTTTAGTCTTATACTGAGGGGTAAGTTTTGATGTTTGACAAAAAAGTCATCCCAAATATCTATAAATTCATGAAAGATGACTTTTACCGGACCTTTCAAATCTTTTTTCGTCACTAAACCATATTGAATAGGTTCTTCGGGCAATTCGGCTTGATAAGTGCCAAACATTTTATCCCATATTATAAAACACATACCCATATTGCGGTCGAGGTAGCGCACATTTGAGCCATGATGCACCCGATGATGGGCGGGCGTGACGAATATCCACTCCCAAACGGGTATCCGCTTGATGTATTGCGTATGCACGAGCAAGCCGTAAATTTGGGTAATCGAAAACGACAACATAATATCTAGGGCATCAAAACCCATCAAAGGCAAGGGCAAATAAAAAATAAACCGATACAATGGCTCTAAAACCGATGACCTGAAACCAACTGACAAGTTAAAATGCTCTGACGAATGATGCGTGACATGTACTGCCCAAAAAAAGCGAATGGAGTGTTCGGTACGATGAATCCAATAAAAAAAGAAGTCTTGCAAAACGATAATCCAGAACCAATACCACATTTTATCTTCAATATGAAAAAAACGATATTGATATAAGTAATTGAATGCCAAATAAGTAGGCACTCGCCTTGTCAAAGCATCAACGACCATTTGACTGACGGTCAAATAAAGATTAGTCAATGAATCCCGAAACGAATAGAGTGGCGTTTCGCGGTGTTGACGATTGCTTAAATACAATTCAAGTAGAATCAGTGCGGCATAAGTCGGCACTGTGACCAATACCAAACCTAATTCTTTAAAACTATCCGTAATACTCATTTTTAATTGATGGATAATTGATAATGGATAGTTGATAAGGGCAAAAATTAACCATTATCAACTATCCATCATCCATTAAAAGATTTAACCCCAATGCAATTCACCACCGATATTAGGTAGAATTAACTGTTTTTCTTCGGCTTCAAAGGCTTTTATGGCTTCATCGTGGTCAATTTTGATGTAACCGAATGTATCATAATGACAACCAATAATGGTATTACACTGAATAAAATCAGAAGCAATGACCGCATCGTGATAGTCCATCGTAAAATTTGAGCCGATGGGTAAAATGGCAAAACCCAAAGCTGTGCAAGTCATTGGTATCAACTGCATATCAAGCGTCAATGCTGTGTCTCCTGCAAAATAAAAGCAACCTTCGGGTGTGTCAACAACAAAGCCCATTGGGTTTCCACCATAAGTACCATCTGGTAAACTCGACGAATGATGTGCGACTACGCATTTAACCGAACCAAAATCAAAGTCGAAGGAACCACCGGTGTTCATCGGGTGCGTATTTGTAACGCCTTTAGTATTTAACCATGAATGGATTTCGTAAGCACAAATCACTTTACAACCCGTCCGTTTGGCAATTGCTTCCGCATCAGCAATGTGGTCGGAATGACCATGGGAAATAAGCATAAAATCACATAGAATAGATTGAATATCAATGTCTTTGGCTAATTCATTGCCCAAAATAAAGGGATCAAAAAGGATATGTTTGTCGGCAACTTCGATGCCGAAACATGAGTGACCGTAATATGTAATCGTCATATAAAAATGAATTTTAGAATCCGTTGGATTGTCTGAAACTTAATTTTTCGGGTGCAAAGTTACCCAATTTTGGCGGGTTCTAATTGTCTTTTAAGGTTAATTCTCTATATTTTATGAACAAATGTTCCACAGTTTTTAACAATTAAAACCAAGTTTATCCACATTATTATTGGGTTAATCACATGAAAATATAGACTTATTAACAAGTTTTCCACAATGTATTATGGAATTTATTCCGTGAAAAACATAAACACTTTTGATTTTAATGTTGATTTATTTCACTTCTCAACTTTTAGGCTTAATAAATTCCGCATTACGATTAGGAATATATTTAGCGATAATTCAACATCTGCCGATAGGTCCGCGCTATTTTTTCAGAAGACACACCAAAACGGAACATATTGAAGGCTGTCATATTGGCAATTTGTACCCGCAGCCACGAATTCGTTTCGTATTTTCGAGCAGAAACAATAGCGTATTTGGGAATGATTTTGAAAGGAAAAACGGCTCGCGCGCGTTTGATGAAATCATATTCTTCCATAATACAGAAGTTTTCGTCAAAGCCGTTTAGTTGTTCAAAAGTATCTTTTTTGATAAACAGTGTCTCATCACCTCCTCGACACCAAAGCGGTTCAAAGCGGTTAAAATAAGCATTAATGCGCAACATAAAGCTCTGATCATCAAAGCGATAGCGATAGCAGCCAATTGGATACCCCTCAGTAATTGACTGTTCAATATCGTTTAAATAAGATGTAGGTGGCGTACAATCCGCGTGGATGAAATAAAGGACATCGCCACTGGCTTTTTGTGCGCCAAGATTCATTTGAAAAGCCCGACCACGTCTGGGCGATACCAACACTTTTGCGCCTTGCACTCGAGCCTTAACAACAGTTTCATCTGTGCTTTGCGCATCAATGACGATGATTTCTGACAAGCGATTATCGGCATTTTTTTTTAAAAAAGGGACGAGTTTGGCGATATTTTCCGCCTCATTGAGTGTCGGTATGATGATGCTGAACGTCATAGAAAAAGGATATTTGCAAAGCGTGTTTTAGTTTTAAATGTATGGGTAATTACGAAGAAATGACTGACTAAGGTTTTAACACAAGGTCACCAACTTTGTTTAATATTAAAAGTAGGTGGAAAATATAGGTTTTTATTGAAGAAACCCTACTATTTTAGGCAGAAAAATGAGAAATCCAACGATTATAGCACCAAAAGCAGTTAATAAAACAGTAGCTGCTGCGACATCTTTCGCTTTTCCCGCAAGGTCGTGATACTGGGGGGATACCAAATTAACAATAAATTCTACAGCTGTATTCATCGCTTCGGCGGCTAATACAGCAGCACTTGTCAAAGCAATGAGACACCATTCAGTGGTATTGAGTTTGAACAAAAAACCTGCTAGGATGACGACCGATAAAGCTGCCAGATGTATGCGTGCATTGGCTTGCGTTTTAAAAAGAGTGGCTATACCTTTGAAAGCATAGCCAAAACTTTCAATTCTTTTTTTCAACATCCGATAATGAGTTTGTTAGTTGAAAAGTGCCAGAAATACCTAAATGTTTTTGTTCTTTATCTATAATGGTTTCAAAATAAATACATTCAAGTTGCGGTGTATAGAAAATATGGTCGGTAGGCACTTCTGTCAAATCGAATTTGCCATCTATACGTGAAGGACGAAAACCGCGACGGCTATTCAACAAACCAGCCTCTTTTCTGAACTGCTGAATTTCCCACGAAGAAGCCTCGATATTGTAGTCGCCAAGTGCGATAAGGGGCGCTGATATGCTTTTTACATGTTCCGCAATGACAAGTAATTGCTGTTGCATCGCTTGATACGCAACTGTAAATAAGGGCGGTGCGATATAAGTACTCACAATATAGATGGGTTGACTGGCAGGCGTTTTTTTTAGGCTAATGATTAAATTAGGAATGTCTTCACTATAAAAAGTATCACATGTCGTAAATGGATATTTTGAAAACAGTTCAATACCGTAAATATCGGCTCTTTCAATACGGCAGCTAAATGGATAAATACTTGATAATGAGTCTTTTAACTTATGACTCCATTCGAAATTAACTTCTTGAAGTGAGAGTACTTCTACATCTGTTTTTTTAATAGATTCTAAAGTTTCGTTGATTGTACTGTTGCTTAACGAAAGATTTATTTGAGCAACACTGATATTAAGTGCCGTCGTTTGTACGGCTTTTTCGACTTTAGAGTTTGACACGCCTTTAAAAAACAAGCATAAAAAACCACAGCAAATAAATGAAACCATAGTCAATCGGGCATTTTTTAAGGCTAAAAAAGCCAAACCTAATAACCAATAACCTATGGTAATAAGAGGTGCATAACGCGTAAATACCCTTAAAGCATGATATTCAGGCTGAAAAATACACAACAGTGCTCCCACAATCAATACCAAACTGATTATACGTTGGAACACCATTTTTTTATATGTTAAATTTTCAAACATTTCCATTGTATGGCAAAATTAGATAAAAACTTTAAGTGATTAACCTTCTTTCAAAAAAATTATAAATGACCTGAGACAACACAAGCCAATTTTTCCCTTTCAACTTGACCCTTTGGACTAACCCATTCGACTACAATAATGTATATACCTTGACTTGTTCGCAGTCCTTCATCCGTATCTCCTTGCCAGTTTATATTGCCTTCTGCTTCAAGTAACATATTCTTTATCAATGTTTTAACAGGTTTACCTTTATCATCAAAAATAAAAATAGATGCGGCGTATCCACCTTTGTCAAAACGGTAATTTAGAACCAAAAAATCGTCAAAACCATCGTCATCGGGTGAAAATGTTTTTTTCTCTAATTCAAAAATTTGTCTTGATTTATGTGATATTGACGTAGAATCAGAAAGTTTATACTGCGAATTTTGTCGCCCAGGCGTC
>JAYTUR010000627.1:0-5397 GCA_043744475.1 Saprospiraceae bacterium
GCACTATCGAAAGCGTAAAGGCGCGAACGGCTTGCTTGGAAGCCGCATAAACGGACAAACCATGACTGGGCGCAAAACCTGGGAGCGACGAAAAATTAATGATATGCCCGCCACCTTGTCTTATCATCAATTCAGCCGCAAATTTTGAACCATATATGACACCCTTCGTATTTACATCTATTTGATAATCAATGTCTTGCAAGTCCATGTCTAAAACAAAATTAGATGCAATCACTCCTTCATTATTGATGCAAATATCCAATTGACCGAATTCTGCGACCGTTCGGCTGATGATGCGTTGCCAATCATCGGCTTTTCTTACGTCCAATTTTTCTATAAGGCACCCCTCAGTATCCCAATGAGAAAATGTGTTTTTAAGTGCCTCAACATCAGCGTCAGTAGCAACAACATGATAATTACGCTTGTAAAAACGTTCCGCAAGGTGTTTCCCGATACCTGTGGCGCAACCTGTGATGAGGACAACTTTGTGGTGCATGTATTTCTTTTAAAATTTTCCGCAAAATAGACATTTTTAAGCGCATGGAACACTTTGTGATACGTTTCATTTTTATCCAAATACAAGCCATTTTAAGCATTACAAGTCTTAAAAAGCCTCAAAACTTAATTTTAGTCGTACTTTTACGTTTATAAATAAAAAAATGTCTTTCGATAATGATGAGAAACTACTTTTTGACGCTTTTTGTAATTCCTTTTTTCCACATCTCTTTGTTGGCTCAAAAAGCACCTTTTGAAGACCGTTGGGTGGACAGTGTCTATCAAACGCTCAATGACACGCAGCGCATTGGGCAGCTCATTATGATTCGAGCACATTCCAATTTAGGGTCTGACCACATCGAACAAGTTGAATATTTGATAAAAAAATACCATATTGGTAGTCTTTGTTTTTTTCAAGGAACGCCTGAGAGACAACTGGAATTGACGAATCACTATCAAGAAATCAGCCAAATACCGCTTTTTATCGCCATGGATGCCGAATGGGGCTTGAATATGCGCTTAAAAAGTGCTGCTATTGCCTATCCTAAACAAATGATGCTTGGTGCGATTACCGATAACCAACTCATTTATCAATTTGGGGCAGCGATTGCTAAAGAATGTCGTCGTTTGGGTGTCCACATCAATTTTGCACCTTCTATTGATATTAATAATAATCCAAATAACCCTGTTATCAACGAGCGCAGTTTTGGCGACAATATGTATAATGTCGCTGCAAAAGGCTACGAATATGCCAAAGGGATGCAAGACAATGGTGTCATGGCTTGCGCCAAACACTTCCCCGGGCATGGCGACACTGACATTGATAGCCACTACGATTTGCCTGTTTTAAACCATGATATGGCGCGGTTGTCGGCGTATGAACTCATGCCGTTTCGTGTTTTGAGTCAGCATGGCGTGGCTTCTATGATGGTTGCCCATTTGTCCGTTCCTTCGATTGACAATACACTGCATTTGCCCACTTCATTGAGTAAAAATGCTGTGCGCGAATTGTTACGCAATCAAATTGGCTTCAACGGCTTGATTTTTACCGATGGTTTGGAGATGCGCGGCGTGACAAAATATTTTCAGAGAGGTGAAGTTTCCGCCAAAGCCTTAGAAGCAGGTTGCGATATTTTATGTTTGCCCGAAAGTACCCCCGACGCATTTATTGCTATTAAACAATATATTGCCGATGGTCGAATTGACCTAAAAGACATTGAAGCAAGCGTCAAACGGGTCTTGCGTGCGAAGTTTCGGTATGGTTTGAGCACCCCTCAGTATAGCGAACCTGCAAACTTGCGTTGGGACATTAACTCCACTTCAAGTCAACAACTTAAACGAGAATTGATAAAAAATGCCTTGACTTTGGTGCGCAATGAGGACAACCTTATTCCTTTTAAGACCTATCAACCCGACTCGTTGGCAACGTTGGCAATCGGTGCGGACAGTTGGACAAAGTTCCAATATCAACTCAATCAGTTGGGTTTATTCAATCAATTCAATGCGCCTAAGAGCTTCTCTTATGAGAAAAAGGTGCAGATGTTGGACTATTTTTCAAAGAAAAAAACGGTCATCATCAGCTTAAATGGATTGCGCATGAAGGCTTCTGAAAATTTTGGCATTACACAAAGTACCCGTGAATTTGTCAACGAATTGGCTCAAAAAACAAAGGTTATCCTTGTTATTTTCGGAAATCCATACATTTTAAAGTATTTTGATGGGGTGAAAAATGTAGTAGAATGTTACAATGACGATAAAGAAACGGAGGAATTGTCGGCACAAGGCTTATTTGGTATTTTTGAATTTAAAGGCAAACTACCCGTAACGGTTTCAGAAACTTCAAAAGGCGGTTTTGATATGTCAATTAAAAACTTGAATGGTTTGGAATGGAATACCGAAGCACCCGAAGCAGTTGATATGGATGCCAAAGCATTGAGTGGCATTGATGCCATTGCGAATGAGTTGATTGCGGATAAAGCTGCGCCGGGTTGTCAAATATTAGTGGCTAAAAATGGACAAGTGGTCTATCATAAATCTTTTGGTCATCAGACTTACGAAAAAATACAAGAAACGACCACCGACGACCTTTATGATCTCGCTTCCATCACAAAATGTGCCGCTACAACGGTCAGTTTGATGAAATTATATGAAGAGGGAAAATTTGATATGAACAAAACCTTTGGCGATTACTTGCCGATACTGAGGGGGTCGAACAAAGGCGATTTGCAACTAAAAGATGTACTCATTCATCAAGCGGGTTTGTTGGCATGGATTCCTTTTTATAAACAAACCCTTGATTCTCAAATAGTTGACGGCAAAAAACAATTTTTTCCGTCTTCAAAATATTATTCGAATAAGCCTATTGGTGATTTTACGGTGCCTGTTACACAAAATCTTTTTATGCGAAAAGACTATGTGGACACCATGAAAATGCTGATTGCAGATTCTCCTTTACGCGACAATCGCCACTATTTGTATTCTGATTTGGGTTTGATATTAATGGCAGATGTTATAAAAAATATAACAACCAAAACGCTCGATGTGTATGCCGATGAGCAATTTTATACCCCCCTCAGTATGAAGCATACTTTGTTCAATCCGTTGACCAAATTTGCTGAAAACGCTTGCGCACCGACCGAAGAGGACAGTTATTTCCGCATGGCGCGGGTTCGAGGAACGGTTCACGATATGGCAGCAGCGATGTTAGGCGGTGTCAGTGGTCATGCGGGTTTATTTTCGACGACGGGTGACTTAGCGATTTTATTTCAAATGCTTTTAAATGGCGGTGAATATAACGGTGTTCGTTACTTAAAACCTGAAACCATAAAGCTGTTTACGGCCCGTCAGGGTGGCTCAACAAGGCGCGGCTTTGGTTGGGATATGAAAGAATTGAACGCATCTAAAGCATTGAATATGAGTTATTTAGCTTCTGATGCTACTTATGGGCATACGGGTTTTACAGGCAATTGTGCTTATGTTGACCCTGATAAAAAACTGATATATATTTTCCTTTCCAACCGCACCTATCCCGACGGCAGCAATAAACTCATCAATGGCAATTATCGGACGCGTATTCAAACGGTGATATATGAAGCGATTAAAAATAAGTAGGATTCTTGGTAGTCGTTTTTCAGTTTTTAACAATTTTTCCTATCGCACCTCTTTGTCCATCTAATTTTATTTCATAAAAATATAGACCACGAACGACATGTGGGTCAGACCAATTCATTTGTTGATTGCCTGTACCTTGTTGTTCCGTTTTTTGAAAAATAATTTGACCTAACTCATTGAAAACAACTAAGTTAACCATTTGAGGGTTTTTCAACAAGTACTCAAAATTGAAGCCCGATACTGAGGGGTTAGGTGAGACGCTGATATTATCTAGAATCTCTTGTTGACCTACTGGAAACGTAGCGATTTGACCATCAATCCAAGCAATGCGATTTGTTAACCAACTTTTCAGGTAGTTGATTTCACTCGCATAAGTTGCCCCGACGAAGGGATTGGGCCAGACGAAAACACCTAAAATTGGCCATTTTTGAAAATTTCGAGAAGGCGCATCACCTAAAGCGAGTTTCATAGAATCAATCACATAATTGATGCGCGTATTGGATAACTCTTTGGTTCTCAATTGTTGCCACCGGGTTCTTATTTGTTTTTTGAAATTATTATCTACCGTTAAATTACCCCACCAAAACGGCACACCCCAACCGTCAAGTGGACAAATAGTATTGAAATCGACAGACCAATTGCTGATGCGCGCACCATCGCAATAGTTGGCATTGCCGAGCGCAAGGTTGAAATCCCAAACGGGTCCCATTTTGAATTTGCCATTAACCGAGTTTCTGTCCTTGTAAAAAAAGGTGCTTAGACGATAGCCGTCAACATTACGGGTCAATTCGTTGACAATAAAAAAATCAACCAAAGATTGGACATCCCAATATTTTGCGTAGCCTACTGAGGGGTTTGAAAACGATGGATTGCTCGATGTCATAGCCTGTTCCATCTCTGCCACAAGTGTTTGTATATAGGTTTTCTGTGCTGGTTTAATCTCGTCAAGGCTCGGATATTCGTATTGATACAGCGTTTTTTTATTCGGATTTGTCGGGTCGTTGATGTAAGCGGAATAAAAACCCGCCGTAATGCCCTGCACATTACCCGTTGTTTTATCAATTTTCATGATATAACCACCTGTTAAAGCATCGCCCGAAGTTGCCGTTGAATCGCTTTTTGAGATATTGACGCGATTCTTATCACGCTTTATTTTTTCTGTCAATACATAAAGTCCTCTATATTCGCCATTTAGAACCAATTCGCAAAAACGTGTCCGCGGTGCCCAAGTCATCAATGAACCCGCTAAATTGTAGGTCAAAGCATCACGTATTAAGGCTTTGTCACTATAAGGCGCAATCAATGCCCAATCTGATTCTTTGGGCATATCGAGTAAAGACACCGCCAGGTCGTCACCTGCAGCATCACGTACTTCGATACTGTAAGGTTTTTTATCTGAAATCGTCTGGGATGAAGAGCCGCGCCTTTCTATGCCAATGATGCCATCAAAATGGAAGGTTTGGTCACTCATTCGATTGATTTGACCTGCTCCATTGAAAATGATTTTCATATTCGCGGTTATTTTTGGGTCATCGGGTATGATTGCTCCATTAGTATTGACAATGACAATAATAGGTAAAGTTGATTGTGTAAAATTGACAAACTGAGCCGTTAGCCTAATACTGATTATGAAAAGAATAATAGTGGTATTTCTTTTTAACATTATGTAGATTTTGGTTATAAGTTTCAATTACTTTGCCAAATGAAGGCATAAATGAATTTAAGATAAGATAAAACACCTCAAATTACGAGAGTCCGTTGGGTTTTTCTAATTTTGCGCCGTTTTTAAAA
>JAYTUR010000628.1:0-1402 GCA_043744475.1 Saprospiraceae bacterium
TTGGTATTCGACTCATCAACAAACTCAACATTCTGACTAATCGAAGCCTGACGTTGCGAAATATTGACGCAACGATACGCCCTTTTTTCGCTTCCATGGTTGATATCAGTTTGCGTATCATTCTCTTTTTAATCGTCGCAGGTATTTTTGGGTTTGAGATTTCATCCATTATTGCCCTTCTCGGCGCATTGGCTTTTACCGTTGGATTGGCATTGCAAGGCAGTTTGGGGCATTTTGCAAGCGGTATTCTTTTGTTAATTCTGAAACCTTACAAAGTTGGTGACGAAATAAAAGTCGCAGATGCCGAAGGATTTGTTGAAGAAGTTCAGGTTTTTAATACCATCATTAGAACGAGAGACAACCGTTTTATTACTGTTCCAAATGGTTTGGTCACATCAGGCAATATCATCAACTATACGGGTCATGGCAATCGGCGTGTGGATATGGTTTTCATCGTTGATGAACCCAATCCTGTGTCAAAAGTTAAAAAGGTCATTCTTGAATCGGCGGTAAAATGTCCACTTATTTTATCAGACCCACCCATGGAACTTTTCCTTGAACATTTCGACTGCGATGAATTGCATTTTGCTGTACGTCCTTGGTGCAAAGCAGCCGATTATTGGACAGTGTGGGCTTTTATGCAAGAAGCGGTTAAAAATGGTTTCGATGAAGCAGAACTGACTGGCAATATACACTATCTCCAAATGGTTCAAGATAGGGAAGACTTGCAAGAATCTCGGCGACAAGGCTAAAAAGCTGCCGTAGTATATTCACTAAAAATATAACTATATGAAAAGTCTTATTTTACGCTTAACGATTATTTTTGTATTCAATAATTCGTTAATCGCTCAATCACCTTTCCAGAAAACCTATTGCAACCCTGTTGACATCAACTATCAATATAATTTTGAGCAACTGAATGAGAAAATCTCTTACCGTTCAGGTGCAGACCCTGTTATTGTCAATCATAAAAGCGAATATTTTTTGTTCGCAACCATTTCAGGAGGCTATTGGCATTCAAAAGACTTGATACATTGGACTTATATTAAACCTGACAAATGGCCCTTCGAGGATATGTGTGCGCCTGCCGCTCTATCTGTTCGGGATACACTGTTCTTGTTTCAATCTACTTTTGAACAAAGACCCATTTTGTATGCTACAAAACCTGAAAAAGGGGAATTAAAGTTTTTTAATCGCTGGATGCCCCGTTTGCCCAAAGATATTGGTCCTTGGGATCCTGCTATTTTCCACGACGACGACACAGACCGTTGGTTTATGTATTGGGGTTCATCGAATGTCTATCCCATTTTTGGGGCGGAGTTGGATTATGCTAAAAAATTGGCTTACAAAACCGACTACAAAGGCTTAATTACACTCAATCCTAAGTTGCATGGTTGGGAAC
>JAYTUR010000629.1:0-1402 GCA_043744475.1 Saprospiraceae bacterium
AATGTATCGCCTGTTATTACGACGAATCGGGTGTGGACAATTTTTTGCTCGCCGACAAGGAATTGCGGTATTTACTGCATCAGGTTTGGACAAAAACAAAGGCGCACATCACGGCAATTTTTGATTGTTGCAACAGTGGGGACAATACCCGCAGCACATTGTCCGAAGGTTTGACAGAGCGGGTGATGCGAAAAGTGGATTATACTTTTAAGCAACGCGCGTGGTCAAATTTCATATTTAGTGATACATTACAGCCTAATGACTTCACAAACAAGGGTTTAGAAAGTGTTTTGCCTTCTGGTTGCTATGTTCAGTTTGCTGCTTCGGAAAGTAACGAGCCCGCAGAGGAAGACCCTACATTGCATCGCGGTGTATTTTCTATGGTTTTATTAGAGACATTGACAAATACGGGCGGCTTTGTGAATTATCGTGATTTATTCAGCCACGTTCAAACGCAGTTGAAATATAAATATACCCAACGTCCAAAACTGTACGCACCTGACGATTTTACCGATATGAAAAATAAGGGATTTTTGGGCAAATCGGTAGAAGAAAAATCGGCTTATGCGGCTTTGAGTTTCAATAAAGCGATGCGCAACTATAGTATCAATCGTGGCGAAATGCACGGTGTTGTGGCAGGTAAAACGACTGTGACGGTTGAATTTTCAAAGGACGCAACGTTGGTTGGGAAAGTAACAGACGTAAAATTGGATACGGCGACTGTAGATTTTGATATGGAATCTAAAAAGCTATTGGCACAAAAACCATTTAGTGCTCGTCTGAATGGCTTATCAACCCGTCAATTGCGTATATTTTTGGTTACTAAAGACGAAAAACCCAGAGGTACTGAGGTGGTGCCTACGCCGATGATTACGCGATTATTGAATGCCTTTATGGATAAAGAAAATAAAGATTTTATGGCATTGGTTGAAACCGAAAATGAGGCAGATTACACCTTGGTTTTGTCAAATAATCGACTTTATCTATCAAATCCGCATGACGTTTTTCGCCCATTGATTGCACCTGTTTCCGATAAAACAGTTGGTGATGCTGTGGTTAATATTGTTCAGTCCATTAGGCATATTTCGCAATGGCAATATTTGAGAGATTTGGAAAACCACACCGCCGATGCTTTGTCCAAAGATGCTGTAAATATTGAAGTATTTTTAGTTAACCAAGACGGCTCTGATACGCTGCTTAAACGCTCGGATACTGAGGGGGTGACAGCAACGCTTTTGCAAAAGACAAATCTAAGTGAATGGACGCGAAATATGAAAGTGAAGGTGACAAACCAATCCAACAGCGATTTATACGTCGGTGCATTCATCCACGCACTCGATTTTGGGATTCCTAACTACGATTTGTTTGTTGATAAAGTGGTGATGCTTGAAAAAGGTGAATC
>JAYTUR010000630.1:0-5363 GCA_043744475.1 Saprospiraceae bacterium
ATTGAAAATTACATTCAAATAAAATGTAAATTTGACACTTTATATTTTGTGACAAAATCTTTAAGATAAATTTTGACAAACAGGTGTGTTTTTGACCCCCAGTATGTCACTTAAAATTTACTATAACAAAATACTTTAATCTTAAAATCATGCAAAAAGTCATCTTTTTTCTAATTTTCAGCTTCTTAACACCGCTTTTATTTGCCCAAAATGTGCAAATACAAATTGATATTTTAGCGAAGCGCAAAAAAGTTTCACCTTATATCTATGGTCGAAACAACTCAATTGCCAATTTCAATAACAATCCTTTGACTGCTGCACAATGGCAATTCTTACGTGATGCGGGCGTGACAATGTTCCGCGAAAATGGGGGCAATAACAGCACAAAATACAATTGGCGACGCAAATTGTCGAGTCATCCCGATTGGTATAACAACGTCTATACGAATAATTGGGACCAAGCGGCGCAGGCTTTACAAGCAAATATGCCCAATGCACAAGGCGTTTGGGCATTCCAGCTCATTGGAAAAGCGGCAAAAACGAACACAGCCAATTTCAACGATTGGGGCTACAATGGCTCGCAATGGTGGACAGGCGTGGAGCAAAATCTCGCAGGTGGCGGCACGGTCAATACGGCGGGTGGCAACAAGGCTGTGGTCAATGGCAATCCAAATTTATATTTGGAAGATTGGACAGCGGACTCTACCACAGGGATTCTCGATTATTGGTTTGGCACAGGTGGTTTGGGTTTAGATAAAACAAAAATACAATATTGGAACATGGACAATGAGGTAGAAATTTGGAATGGTACGCACGACGATGTGATGCCGACTTTAATTTCTGCCGAAGACTTTATGCAACGCTATTTTGAAGTGGCGAAAAAGGCACGAGCTAAATATCCTAACATCAAATTATTAGGCCCTGTTCCTGCCAACGAATGGCAATGGTTCAATTGGGATAACAAGTTGGTAACGGGGACTGATGGGCAAAAATACCCATGGCTGCAATATTTTATCAAACGTGTAGCAGAGGAACAACAGCGCACAGGTATTCGACTTTTGGATGTTTTGGACATACATTATTATCCGAGCAGTACAAATGCAGCCGATGTTGTGCAATTTCACCGCGTTTTTTTTGATAGAACTTATGTGTATCCCGAAGCCAATGGCGTAAAAAATACACCAACAGGTTGGGATACCAACCAAAATAAAGAGTACATTTTTGCACGTTGTCAAGACTGGTTGACACAATATATTGGTGCCAATCACGGCGTTAAATTTGGTGTTACTGAAACGGGTCTGAATGGTTCAAATTCTGCAAACATACACGCTGTTTGGTACGCTTCTATGATGGGCGAGTTTATGAATAATGAGGTCGAATTGTTTACACCGTGGTCATGGCATGTAGGCATGTGGGAAATTTTGCATCTATATAGCCGTTACAATCAAGTTATTAGCGTAGAATCCATTTCGAATAGTGAGCAAAATGTTTCAGCTTATACAACCATTAACGCCACAAATGATTCGATGACTGTTGCTTTGGTTAATCGTTCCACAATTGCTCAAACGGTCGTGTTAGACTTCAAAAATTTCATTTTAGCCACCCCCTCAGTATCTGCCTTAAATTTATCGAATTTGACTGAAACAGAGAGCTTTGTGTCGCATACAACGAATGCGATGAAACCCCTCAGTACCAGCATTGCAAACAATAAATTGACAATTGTTTTACCGCCTATGTCGGTCTCTTCGGTGCAACTTAAAGGGCAACAAGGCGCAACAGCGGTCGCTAGTATTTCGGACGATGCTATTCAAATTTTTCCGAATCCCACAAGTGAAATTTTTAATATCAAAACGCATTTAGAGGCCTCATGTGCCGTTTATGATGTTGCAGGAAGGCTAATCGCTACTTATCCAAAAGGGATACAAACCATGGGTAAAGAATGGATAAAAGGCAGCTATGTTGCTGTGTTTTCCATTGATAATCAAATAGTTAAGATGCTTAAATTGGTAAAAGAGTGATGCTATATGCCACCTTTCCGAAAGTTTTAAAACTTTCGGAAAGGTGGGCATCGTGAGTAAATTGTGTCAATGTTTGATAATTTTATAAAAATTCAACACCGCCGCCAAAAACGAAGGATTCTTTAAATTCTCATTAAAAGACTTAGAAACATCAAAACTTGCATGAAAAATACTATATCTAATGCGTTCAGCAATAGTTTGTTGCAAGGCGTTATCTTTTGACAACTCCTCTAAAATGGCATCACGCTCTTGTTCAAACTCTTGTTTTTTCAAGTTCTCTCGTTGTTGCCGTTGTTCAGCTTCCATTTGAGCCAATTTTTCAGCTTTTTGGCGGACTTCGACTTGACGTTTTTCTTGCTCGTCTTCTTCTGTAACTTGATAGTTTTGTCGAACCGCCTCTACAAAAAAACCAGCAGCAGAACCTTTTATACTGCCTTTTTCTATGGCTTTTTCAGTCAAAATCACGGCTTGACGTAGGGATTGTTGTGAAAAATCCTCTGACAATTTTTTAATCATACGAGGCGTTACGGCAAATTTTTTGTTGATTTGTTGTACCAATTCTCTATCAAAACCCGCTTCTCCTTCGTTTTCAGGAGGCGAAATAACAGCCTTATTTTGTTCCATATTTTCAAATACAGGCATAACAACAGCTTCTTCTATGTCCGTGTCAAAAAAAGATAAAAGCGGATTGTGGTCAATCCTAAATCGAAGCGCCGTCACCCGTTTGCCCGTTTTAATTTCGCCAAAATCAAAACGGATATCCGCATCTTGTAACAATCGCTTTTGGGCTTCTTCTAAAATTTTGATTTTGAAATTGGCATACAAGGAATATTTACCAGAAACAACGAGTAAATCCTTCAATTTCTCTAAGGAAATGGTAAAACTGTTGAGATTGTGATGGATATTTTGCAACAAAATCAGATAAAGGCGATGACTCATATTCATCTTTAAAAAGGGTAATTGTAGCAAATCAAAAGATTTAGCATCTGATTTTAAGGACAACAACAATGATTTGAATTTTGGATGAATATTTACTTCAAGAGTAGTAGTATTGTTATGCATCGAAAAATCAATACTAGTCAATAGAGTGGTTTGACATTCATGTGTTTGCCCGTATGTATCAAGGTAAGTCCAGCTAATTTTGCGTTCAAGTAATTTAGATGCTGCTTTTAAAATGGATTGGTTAATTGTTTCATTTTCAATGGTTTGTGTAACATAAAAATCGTTTAAAGGCAATCTGTATTCACAAAAATCACCATCAGAAATCTTTATTGAAGGAAATAATTTGCCTAATACAATCAGTTCCCAAAAAGTTAAATCTCCTTTATATGCCGCTTCAATATTGGGCAATACGCCTTGTTTTTGATTTTTCATGCTCAAAAATAGTTCGTTTATCCTGTTCCACAAACACCCCTCAGTAAAAACCGCTTTAGAATCATTTTTTTGGATAATTTCGTTGCTTATTTTATAGACGTGTTTCTAACATGGATTTCACAAAGGACACGAATTAAGGGGATTTAATTATGACTGATGTTACGCACAAAACAGATTTTGCACTGTTTTGTGCTTCGCAAAAAAAGCGTACAAGAAAAAGAATCTATCCAACCGAAGTTAGTTTTTCAATCGCAAGCGATTGAAAAATTAGCTTCGGTCTAAAAAAAGTAATTCAAAGCACGCCTTTCGAGTGAAGCAAGAAACAGGGAATATTTTGCCGCTTAAGTAACATAAGTAATTGATATAATTCGTGCAATTTGTGTTAAAAAACAATAAAAATTCATCTTATGCTCACATTATCCAAAATCAATATTTTCCCTGTCAAATCGCTCGACGGTTATTCACTAGAATCTGCTATAGTCGAAAAACGCGGTTTGCAATACGACCGCCGTTGGATGATCACCGACCTCGACGGCATGTTTATGACCATGCGTAATAATGGACGTATGGCTTTACTAAAAGCCCTTGTCGGAAACGGTATTTTGACGATTTTTGAAAAGGAAAACCCTCAAAATCAAATACAAATACCTGTTTTCAGTGAAAATACTGAGGGGGTCATTAAAACTGAAATTTGGAATGACCACGTCATCTCAAACATTGTTAGTAAGAAAGCCAACGATTTTTTAAGCGATTTTTTACAGAAAAAATGCCAACTCGTCGCCATGCCTTCATCAACAGAACGACTTGTTGATGCCCAATACAATACAGGCAATGATATAGTTAGTTTTGCCGACGGCTATCCATTCCTAATCATCGGCGAAGCGTCTTTGCAGAACTTAAACGATAGAATTTTAGAACGCCAAACAACAGATACCCTCCTCAGTATGCGCCGCTTTCGCACCAATTTTGTCTTCTCTGGCGGCGCACCTTTTGAAGAAGATACATTTAAAAATTTCAAAATTGGTGACGTGGATTTTATAGGCGTGAAACCATGCGCTCGTTGCGTTTTGCCCAACCGCGACCCTGATTCAGGCATAAAAGGAAAAGAACCGCTTGATACTTTGATGACGTTTAGACAAGAAGGGACTAAAATACTTTTTGGGCAAAATGTGGTTTGGAATGATAAAACATGGCAGAAGGAGATGCTACCAGAAGTAAAAGTGGGGGATAGAATATTGATTTAATCACCCCATCAAAAACACCACCATCGTCTTCGACCCATGCGCCCCCAACACCAATGATTGCTCAATATCTGCCGTTTTGGAAGGTCCTGCAATGAATGCACCGAAGCCATAATCGGCTGAACCGATGCGCGTGTATGCTTCGTGCATGGTTGGTACAATATCTTTTTCGTTGATAACGACGGCTAAGTTTTGACAAATAAACGGCGCAACACGTTGTCCCATCAACCCCTCAGTAATCCATAAGGCAGAATTCTCTGCTACCCCAAAATGGGCTTCAATGATGCCCAATTCGACGTTTTCTAAGTCGTGCGGGTCGCTGTTTTGCCAATCTAATTCCGCTATATTTGACAGTTGAGGTAAGGTCGAAATGAACCGTCTATTCGCTGTGTAATTGTTTTGGATATATTGCACAATCTCTTGAAAATCAGCGACTTCAACGGCTGTTCCACCTATGCTTTGTAGAACCGTTTTGAACTGTTCTTTCGGTATATGACTGCTTTGATTCAAGCCTTCTAAGGACGGCAGTGGCTTCAAATCAGGTTGATTTTGGCGGATAGCGGCTAATATTTTTTCTCTGCTCATTCTCTATTTTTTTTATACCAATCCCTAAAACTCTCTTTCGGTGCTTTAGGCATGTCTCTTTGTAAAAACCACGGATTCATGGCATTATTAACCATAAAAGGCACATGCCGCATCACCCAGCGCCCCATTTTACCACCTGTTTGAT
>JAYTUR010000631.1:0-1395 GCA_043744475.1 Saprospiraceae bacterium
ATTGCTTCGTTCCTCGCAATGACAGTGCAAATCAGTCGTATCCGTCAAATCCGTGTGCCATTTCATCACTTAAATCCATTTCTCCTATGAAAAACCGTCTCGTTCTTTTTCTACTTTCTATCGCTCAATTTTCTTTTGGCAAAACAATTACTTTGCAAGAAGCTTTACAAAAAAAATGGGTCTCAACGACTATTAACATGCAGCCCAATGAAGCGGCTGATGGACGTAATTTACGCATTTCTATTCAAAACTTGACCAAAGGCGAACTCACTATTATCATACCCGTTGGTTTCGTTTTTCAAGCAGCAGACTCTACTGTTCAAGATTTTATACATTTAGAAAATAAAGAATTGGGATTAGCTGCCCTTACTTCAAAATCTTCTTTTATGAAAACCATGTGCATTCGCGCCGCTCGTCGTTCGCCACACAATGGTGATGCTTTTTTAGCCACAACCTTAGCTTCGAGCCAACTTCTTACCTTAACTGCCTTTGCGTTTGAGAAAAAATTATATAATGCCAATGGCATGCAATCGGCTTTGTGGGCAGTCAGTGACAATGAAGAATTAAGCGGTATTGGTCAACCCGAATTGCTAAAATTTGTGGCTCAACTGCTCAATAAACCGGTGCCTGATTATACCGTGAATTATAATTTCCGTGACGAAGCAGGTGCAACCGCTGCCACATCTCTTGAACCTTTGGCGATTAAAGGCGTGTTTCAATACGCTTTACCAACAGATTTACAAGTCAAACTGGATTTGGTGGATACTGCGGGGGTCAGTGTTTTGAAAAATTTTGAGATGGTTGAAGTGATGTCCCAAAAAAAAGGCAGACACCGTTTTACCTTTGAGTTGGCGTTGAAAGGTGTCGCTCGAGGCACGTATTTTGTCAAAATGACTTCTGCAAGTGATGGTAAAGAATGGGGCTCAAAGCAAGTTGTTTTTTAATTTATTCTTTTACCTTTGCTTTGAGCGAACATTCGCTTCTGACTTAAAAATATCCATAAAAAACTATGAATCATTCATTTTCATTGGAAGGAAAAGTCGCCTTAATTACAGGCGCATCTAAAGGCATTGGCGAAGCCATTGCAAGAAATTATGCCAATATGGGCGCAAAAGTCGTCATAAACAGTCGCAAACAAGCCGCCGTTGATGAAGTCGCAAACGCCATAAATACTGAGGGGGGTACTGCAATTGGCGTTGCCGGTCAAGTAGGCAATTTGGAAGATTGTCAACATATTTTTGATGCCACCATGTCCGCTTTTGGACGCATTGATATTGTTGTAAACAATGCGGCAACGAATCCTGTATTTGGACCTGTCGAAAATACGGATGGGTCTGTTTTTGATAAAATTATGGCAGTGAATGTCAAAGCACCGTTTGAATTAGCCAAAATGTG
>JAYTUR010000632.1:0-1395 GCA_043744475.1 Saprospiraceae bacterium
GCCATAACCTCGAAAATGCCCATCTTGAACCAAAACGACCGCTTTTTCATCAGCTGATTTGCCTTTTTCTATGATGAAAAAATCCTCTTCAAACGTCGTTTTCAAACGTTCAGCCAATTCCAATGCACGTTCATTATACATTTCGGGCAATTCAGCTCCCACACACGCACCCCGACATTGCCCAATTTGATGATAAAAACAAGACCCCTCAGTATCGTGAGCATCCATCAATTTTTCACACAATTCAAACCGTTTCGCTAAGGCTTTTAGAAAATGTTTAGCTTCATTCAGTTTTGTAAACTCCTGTAAAATGATATGTTTTTTTCGAACAGTTGTCACATTTTTAACGGCATGAAACCGTACATAACCTTTTGCATCTAAAAAAGAATAAACACCATAAGGAAAGTAGGTCTTGCGTTGCGCCTTATTCACACGCGGTTTCATGCGTTTAATTTCGTAATCTTCAAGCAACAAAGCCACCAATTCGCTGCCCGTTTCTTCAAAAGTGATGTCGGCAACATAACTTTGAAATTGGTCACCTTTGGTTGATTTATCCGAAAAATGCTCAAAAATGCGCTTTTGGATATTGATACTTTTTCCGACATAAATAACCACCCCCTCAGTATCATGCAAATAATATACGCCGCAAGTCTCTGGTAAGGCGTGCAACATATCCATTTTGATACCTTCGGGCAATTTATTTTCCTTTATGCCTTTATTTATCAATGCAAGGGCTTCTTCTTGATTTTGTTCCTTCAAAAAGATTTTTTCAAAAATCTCAACCGTTGCCATCGTATCCGCCATAGCACGGTGTCTATCAGCCGTTTGTATATTAAAATGTTCAATCAAGTTACCTAAAGCATAAGAACGCAGCCCAGGAAAGGCTTGCCGACTCAACTTGACAGTACACAATTGTTGCCTTGTATAAGTATAGCCCAAACGCCGAAATTCCTCTTGCACAAAACCATAATCAAAACGGACATTGTGCGCCACAAAAACAGCCCCCTCAGTCATCGTCACGATTTTCTTAGCGATTTCATAGAATTTAGGTGCTCTGGCAACCATAGCATCTGAAATACCCGTAATTTGAGTGATATATGGTGGAATTGAGCGTTCAGGATTGATTAAACTTTCAAAAGAATCAATTACTTTCGTTCCATCGTGCAACACAATAGCGATTTCAGTAATCTTTTCTCTTGCCGCCGAACCACCGGTTGTCTCTATGTCTATTATGGCGTATTTTTTATTCGACATCCCTAAATGATTAACTGTTTTAGAAACTGTTTTAAAACTAAAAACATACAATTACTCCCTGTTTTTTGCTTCGCAAAAAAGCGTGCAGAGAGAAAATCTATCAGAGCGAAGCTGTTTTTTGAATAAAAATCAAAGATTTTT
>JAYTUR010000633.1:0-5355 GCA_043744475.1 Saprospiraceae bacterium
CAATCATAGATTTATAAATTTTAGTGAAAAGCATAAGAATAATATTCCTACACTTCGGCAATCGCTTGGCATACCCCTCAGTAAAAAAGTCATTATTTGCTCTGGTAAGTACATTGATAAAAAAAGACCCTTAGATTTACTCAAAGCTGTTCAGATGCTGCCCAATCGAGCCGATATTTTTATCGTCTTTGTCGGCGAAGGCAACTTGAGAAAAGATATGGAACAGTTCATTGCCGACCACAATATGCAACAAAACGTGATGTTGACAGGCTTCATCAATCAAAGTTTGATACCTCAATATTATATGGTGTCCGACCTCTACGTGATGTGTTCAGGCATGTACGAAACGTGGGGATTGTCAACGAATGAAGCCTTATGTTTTGGTTTGCCCGTTATTTTATCCGATATGGTCGGTTCTGCTTATGATTTGGTGGACTGCAATGGTTTTATGTATCCATCTGGCGATGTTCAAGCCTTATCGAGCCATATTCAACACATTTTTTCGCAATCCGATAACGATTTTGAAGCAATGCGCCAACGCTCACGCGATATAATCAACCGATACAGTTACGAACAAGTCATTTCAGCTATAAAATCAACTAAATAGTTGCGTTCAAACATTCCGAAAGTTTCAAACTTTTGGAATATTGAAACTTTCAAAACTATGAAACTTCTACACCTCATACCGACATATAAACCCGCTTATGGCTATGGTGGACCTATTATTTCCATTGGTTTGCTCTGCGAAAATCTTGTTTCACATGGTGGTTGTGATGTAACCGTTTCGGCAACTAATGCCAATGTAAAAAAAGATTTGCCTGTGCATAGTCGGACACCGGTGTTGGTTGAAGGCGTAAAAGTGTATTATTTCAGACGGATAACACCCGATCATTCGCAACTATCGCCGCAACTGTTGTGGTGGTTATGGCGAAATATGAAGAAATATGATGCCGTACACCTGCATTCATGGTGGAATTTGACAGTTTTAACCGCAACATTCCTCTGCATACTGAGGGGGGTAAAACCGATATTGGCACCGCGTGGCATGTTAAGTCCGTTTTCATTAACGGGGCGTTTTAAGCCGCTTTTTCATCGTATTATTGGCAAAAAGCTATTGAAAAACACGTTTTTACACGCCACATCAGCGCAAGAAGCTAAGGAGTGTTTGGCTTTGATTCCTGAATGGCAGTTTGCAAATATTCCTAATTTTTTGGATTTAGACACATTGCCCGTTTCAAAAAGACCCCATCTTAACGGTCATGCGCCGAAGCAAACGGACACTTTGAATTTACTTTTTTTATCAAGACTGCACCAAAAGAAAGGCATAGAACTTTTATTCGATGCGTTGGCTCAAGTGAGTTTCGATTGGACATTGACAATGGCAGGTGAAGGTGAAGTAGAGGGTTATTTGGAGCAATTGAAAAAACAAAGCGAAGACTTGCATATTGACCACAAAATCAATTGGTTAGGGTGGGTGGACGCTGAAAAAAGATTAGCCGCTTTTGAAGCAGCAGACTTGTTGGTATTGCCTTCGCACAATGAAAATTTTGCGAATGTTGTCATCGAATCCTTAGCTGTTGGTACGCCTGTTTTAGTCAGTAAATATGTCGGTTTATCAGATTATGTTACGGACAAAAACATGGGTTGGGTCTGTGATACAACGGTTGAAAGCATCCGTGATAAACTCATCGAAGTGCAAAGCCATGCACAACAACGCCTTGACATTGCAGGGCGCAGCAGTACCCAAATACGCCACGATTTTGACCCCTCAGTATTGGTACAACGTTACATTAACATGTATAAAAATCATGGAAAATGAACAATTCTACACGCATTACACCACTTATTTTGACCTATAACGAAGCCCCCAACATTGGGCGTAACCTTGAAAAGTTGGCTTGGGCAAAACGCATCGTTATCATTGATAGTTTTAGTACCGATGAAACATTAGATATTATTGCCCAATTTCCGCAAGTTGAAGTCTATCAACGCACCTTCGTTTCGTTTGCTGACCAATGCAATTTTGGTTTGCAACAGATTGATTCTGAATGGGTTTTGTCAATGGACTGTGATTATATATTAGATGATACGATCAATGCAGCTATCCAAAATTTGGCACTGAATGTAAATGAAACAGCCGCTTATTCTGCTCGATTCAAGTATGCTATTTTTGGAAAACCTGTACGCGGCAGTATGTATCCACCGCGCAAAGTGTTGTATGCTAAAAATAGAGCGCATTATATTAATGACGGTCATGGTCACACTGTTTTGATTGATGGAACGATAAAAACACTTGATGGTTTTATTTATCATGATGACCGCAAATCCTTTTCGCATTGGCTCGCCTCGCAAGACCGTTATTTGAAACAAGAGGCAGATAAATTGATTCAAACGCCTTTTAATCAATTGAAATGGGTGGATAAAATGCGATATTCAATCTTTCTAGCCCCATTTGTTGCCTTTTTTTATTGCTTTATACTGAGGGGGGGCTTTTTAGATGGTAAATACGGTTGGCACTATGCCATGCAACGGGTTTTAGCTGAAATATTACTCTCTATTCGTTTAACGGAAGCCCGGTTGAATACAAAAAAAGAAGAAAAAGTACCTCATTTATCGCCTCAAGAAGTCTAAATGGAAAAGAATTTACCTTTAAAAGTTTGCATCATCGGTTGTGGCACGTATGGCTCGTATTTGTTAAGATGTTTATCTGAAAAATACGGCAACGATATTGAGATAACGGTTATTGAAATCGGTGACGAGAAGACCAAAGATGAAAGCGAAATTGGTCTGGCTGCCGAATCAGGCTCTGCTCGTGCAGCACAACAAGGTCGGTACTTTGGTTTGGGTGGCACATCGGCTCGTTGGGGTGGGCAAGTGTTGTTTTTTGATGAAAGAGACAATCCTTTGAAGCAGCGTGATTGGGATACGATTGTGGATATCAACAATAAATATCGTCAAGTTGTCCTTCAAAAAGTATTGGGCAATGTGCCTAAAATCGGTGCTTTAATGACCGATAAAGGGCAGGAAAAAACAGGTATTTGGCTCAAATATGCCAAACGCAATATGTTCAAAGCCTTGGATAAAACGGTTGTATCATTGGCTAATATTCTTAAAAATCAACGTGTTATAGATTTTATTTTTGAAAATAAAACGATTAAAGGCGTTGTGTGTGAAAGCCCTTCGAAAGATAAAAAAACTGTAGAAGCAGATGTTTTTTATCTGACAGCAGGAGCGATTGAGTCGTGTCGGTTGCTTTTAGATATGAATGAAAAAAATAAAGTCATTACCGCCACAGATTTGGGAAAACACTATGGCGACCATTTGTCGGTTGAGTTATTTAAGATAAAACACAAGCCGATTATTGATAATACTGACTTTCTTCCACGTCTTGTTAAAGGCAGTTTGGTGACAAAACGTTGGGTTGTAACGGATAAAAATGGTAGAGTCGGTTTTGCACATCCTGTTTTGAATAAAGAAGTGAAGGTATTTACATCTATAAAACGGATGCTTTTTGGCAAACAAAAAATAGATTTTAGCCTTAAAGATGTGTTTGAAGGCTTTGAATTTTTAATTCGTTTTGCCTTTAATGTCCTGATTTTAAAAAAGATGTATGCCCACCGCAATACGTGGAGCTTGCAATTGGAAATGGAACAGGCTTTTCCGAACGACAACAGCATCAGTTTGTCAGACCAAACGGATAAATTTGGTCAAAGAGTCGCTCGCTTGAATTGGCGTGTGTCGGATAGTGACCGACAAGCGATTGATGAAGTGAGAGACTATTTACAACAAAAATTGGACGCTGAAAATATTGATTATACGGTCGTTTATGACCCAGATATTGAAGGTGGGAAGATAGAAGACGTGTATCATCCCTCAGGGTTTATCCGTTTGGGGCACGATGAAAATGCAGTTTTGGATACGAATTGCCGCGTCAAAGGCATTGATAATCTCTATCATTTTTCAACGGCGATGTTTCCGAGTGTGAAATCGGCAAGCCCAACGGCGGCAGGATTTTGTTTTATTGAGCATCATTTGGAAACGGTTTTTCCTAATTTGGTTTCTAAACAAATTCATACAAATCAACCTATCCCCTCAGTATTTTAGACATTACCAGACTTTTGGCAATATGTTTAGGAAACTTTAAAAGTTTCCTAAACGTTGGGTCTAACTTTATTTATGTTCTTTATATGCTTGATAATCAACAAGTTAAAGTCAGATTGTTCTTTCGGCGAGCGAACCCAACGGGTAATGTGAGTATCGAAAATTCTTTTGAAACCATGTTGGCGAATTTTCCAACGCAGAGTCGTTTTCGATTAGATGTTTTTAAATCTTCATTTTTTAGCAAAGGTTTTTTGCCTCGTTTAAAAGCGATTTTAGAAGTACGCCGAAACAGGACAGATATTAATCATGTGACAGGCGATACAAATTTTTTAGCATTGGGTTTGCCGCATCGAAATACTGTTTTGACAATTCACGATTGCGGCTTGTTAGATGGTAAAAATGGCTTGGCACGATGGGTTTTGCATACGTTTTGGCTCAAATTGCCTGTTAAAAAGTGTAAAATTCTAACAGTAGTTTCAGAAGCGACCAAGCAAGACATTTTAAGATTAACACATTGTACCCCTGATAAAATAGTCGTTATCCCTACGGTTATCAAATCGGGCTTCACATATAATCCAAAAGATTTCAACAAAAACTATCCGACATTTCTTCACATAGGCAATTCACCCAACAAAAACCTGATGCGTCATGCGTCGGCTTTGTTGGGTTTGCCTTGTCGGTTACACATTATTGGTCAAATTTCAGAATCTGAAATAGACATGCTTAAAAATCAAGGCATTGATTATAAAATCAGCGTCAATTTGACGAATGAACAAATGCACGCCGCCTATCAAGAGGCAGATATTTTACTGTTTTGCTCAACTGTCGAAGGTTTTGGGATGCCTATTTTGGAAGCACAAACGGTTGGTCGGGCAGTCATAACAAGCAACATTTCATCTATGCCTGAAGTGGCAGGTAACGCTGCGTGTTTGGTTGACCCCCTCAGTATTGACGACATTCGGAAAGGTATAGAGCGTGTTTGGTTTGATAATGACTATCGCAATATATTGATAGACAATGGTTTAAAAAATATCCATCGTTACAACCCCGTAACGGTTGCACAACAATGTGAAGCTGTTTATGAAAAAATACTGAGGGGGTATAACGCTTAAAACCTTGAACTTATGTGTGGAATAGCTGGAATTTTGAACCTTCAATCGGATACAAATCTCAACGAACCGATTCGCAATATGACGAATGCGATAGCACATCGCGGTCCGAATTCCGATGGTTTTTATGTTGAGACAAACAGAG
>JAYTUR010000634.1:0-20774 GCA_043744475.1 Saprospiraceae bacterium
GAGCGAAGCGAGAAACAGGGCGTGGTTGTATCTCCGAACTCACGTTATTCAGCATTCAGCATTCAGCATTAAAATATTCAGCATTAAAATTAACCATTGCCTTGTGCAAAAGTAATAAAATAGCCATTGGGGTCACGCATCGTAAATTCCGTTGTGCCATAAAACGTCTCGTACAAACCACCTTTTATCACCTCAATTTTTGATTTAACTTTTTCAAACAAACTGCGCACATCTTCCACCTCAATATAAAGCGTGATGGTTCCACCTATTTTTCTATCTGCGAACTCAGGCACATCATCAATAAGTGTTTTTTGATTTTGAAACATGAGCGTCACTCCTTCGCTGTGGATTATGGCAAATTGCCACTTGCCGCTATCGGGTTCTTGCATATCGGGTACAGTTTCAAGTATTTGAAAATCAAAGACTTCTGCATAAAATTGAGCCGTTGCGTTTACATCAGCAACCATCAAATTAGGTGATACGTTTTTCATTCTTTTTATTTTTTAAAATTAAAAACCAAATTTAATAATTTGCCCATTATTCCCCACAAGTACCCCCTCAGTATCAGAGGCAAAAACGTCATAAAAATCAATATGAGGTAGCCCGTCAACTTCTTTCCATGTTTCACCGCCATCAACCGTCCGCCACAAAACACCTTCTTCACCACAAATCCACCCCCTCAGTACATTGTTAAAAAAAACGGCTCGAAAGCGCGGATTGCCTATATTTTTACTTTTTTTAAGATAAAACCACGATGCCCCACCGTCCGTTGTTTTCAAAATACCGCCATTTTGACCAACAATATAACCTGTTTTTTCAGAAGGAAAACAAACTGATTGGAAATAATCACCCGTCAAATTAGACTGTACTTTCCATGTTTTACCACCATCAATTGACCGCAACACTAAGCCGTAACCGACGACATGAACCGTCGAATCATCGGAAAAACAAACAGATTCTAAGGCTTGCGGAAACGTATCTAATTGCAGTTTTTGACCTGTTTTGACATCAAAACGAACCAATTTACCATTTTGCCATGCTTGTCCAGCGACCATGATACCCATATTTTCTCTTATCGCAACGTCTCTAAACCACGCATCATAAGGCTCGCCAACCCAACGAAACGATGTATCATTTTTTGAAAATTCAAACACATGTCCACTGTTACCTATAATCCACGTTTTAGACCCCTCAGTACCCAAGCCATAAAATCCTTTATTCAATAAACTATCTGCTTGCCATGTTGCGCCGCCGTTGCGTGTCCGCAAAATAAAACCACTTGTCCACGTGTTGCCGCCACATATTATTCCGTTTTGGGCATCGTCGAAATGCACCGCACGCAGGTCGAAAGTGACTTTACTCGCTTGTTTCTGCCAAACAACGGACGTTTTTTCTTTGCCGCAAGCAGTCAAAAGCGACAGTACGAAGGCAATATGAGAAGGGCGATTTGAAATTACCTTTTCAATAATTGCTATAAGGCGTTTCATTTTAAACATAAAAAACATACTTTTTTGCAAAAAAAACAAAACATTGGCTAACGACACCTTTTTAACGCATTAACTTCGCCCCTCAAATACAATAAATATGAATTTTGACATAAAAAACCTTGATTTTAGCAAATCTGCCGATGGTTTGTTGCCTGTAATTGTTCAAGATGCAGCCACACGGCACGTTTTGATGCTCGGATATATGAATACAGAAGCCTTAGAAAAGACACTTACTGAGGGGGTCGTCACGTTTTTCAGTCGTTCAAAACAACGCCTGTGGACAAAAGGCGAAACGTCTTCTAATTTTCTAAATGTTGTGGACATTAAAGCCGATTGTGATGGTGACACTTTGTTAATCAAAGCAAAACCCGATGGACCGACATGTCACACAGGCGCAGATACTTGTTGGCAGGAAAAAAATGACTTTGCAGGAACGGATTTTTTGACCTATCTCGAATCTATTATCCTTAGTCGCAAAGCGGAAGACCCTGCCGTCACAAAGAGTTATACAAATTCTTTGTTCCAAAAAGGTATCAATAAAATTGCGCAAAAAGTAGGCGAAGAAGCCGTTGAACTCGTCATTGAAGCCAAAGATGACAACCGCGATTTGTTCCTCGGTGAAGCAGCGGATTTGATGTTTCATTACCTCGTTTTGTTGGCGGCAAAAGATATAAAATTAGAAGAAGTTTTGACAGCTTTGAAAATGAGACACCAATAAAAAATATTATTTAATTATTTGATTATCATTATTTTATGAAAATAATAAGCTATAATACAAATGGCATTCGTTCTGCCTTGAATAAAAATTTAACGACCTTTTTAGAAAGCGATAATTACGATATTGTCTGCATTCAAGAAACAAAAGCACGTCCTGAACAAGTGGATACTGAGGGGTTGACGCAACTCGGTTACGCACATCAATATTGGGTGTCTGCGGAGAAAAAAGGCTATTCGGGTGTCGCTATTTTCTCAAAAAAAGCACCTGATTTGGTCATTGAAGGCATGGGCAATGCGCGTTATGATTCAGAAGGGCGCATTATTCGCGCTGATTTTGGCGACATCACTTTGCTCAATTGTTATTTCCCTTCGGGCACATCAGGCGATGAACGGCAAGGTGTAAAAATAGATTTTTTGGCCGATTTTTTTAATTGGATTGAAGAATTGAAGAAAACACGTCCCAAACTTATCATCGTCGGTGATTACAATATCGCACATACGGAACTCGATATTCACAATCCAAAAGGTAATGCTAAAACATCGGGTTTTTTGCCCGAAGAACGGGCTTGGATGACGAAATGGTTTGAGAGCGGCTTTACCGACGCTTTTAGGTTCAAAAACCCAACTATGCAGGAATACTCTTGGTGGTCAACGCGTTTCAATTCACGCGCCTCGAATAAAGGTTGGCGTATTGATTATCAATCGGTTAGCAGCAATATGGCAGATAAAATTATTTATTGTCGGCAATTGAATGAGGCGGTACATTCCGACCATTGCCCTGTTTTGTTGGAGATTGATTTGTAGGAGAAATGCTGTTTTTATCTTTAAAAATGCTTAATTTTGTAAAAAATAAAAATTATGGCATTTACTCATATTGTCTCTAATCCAGAAATACTTGGCGGAAAGCCTTGCATTAAAGGGACACGTATCAGTGTTCAAATCATTTTAGAATGGATTGCTTCTGGTGCTTCTATCGAAAGAATCGTTCAAAAATATCCACATCTTTCTGAAAAAGCTGTACAAGAAGCTATTATTTATGCTTCCTGTTGAAAAACCAACAACTTTTCCAAATACAAACCAATCCATGACTGAAGAACGGATTTCCGTATTCGACATCTTCAAAATCGGTGTCGGACCTTCCTCGTCGCATACGCTTGGACCTTGGCGGGCGGCACAGCAATTTGTTGCAGAATTGCTGGAAAATCAACTCTTTACATCGGTTCAAAAAATCCACATTTTGCTGTATGGCTCATTGGCAAAAACGGGTAGGGGACATGGAACGGACATTGCTGTTCTCATGGGTTTGCTCGGCGAAGACCCTGTGACAACGGATACATCGTTGATTGATGAAAAGATACAACACATTCGTGATACTGAGGGGTTGCGTTTAGATGGGGTGCGACCGATTCCCTTCAAAATAGATGAAGATATTGTGTTTTTGATGGATGCTGCCTTGCCTTTTCATCCAAATGGGATGACCTGTGTGGCGGAATTGGCATTGGGTGAGACGTTTGCGCAAAACTATTTCAGCATCGGCGGTGGTTTTGTCGTCAAAGAAGATGAGCCTGTGGGTGAACGAACGGAGATTGTTAAGTTGCCTTATCCGATTGATAATGCGGATGATTTGCGCTTACATTGTTTGAGCAATGGCATGGATATTTTGGAGGTGGTTTGGCAAAATGAGTTGATGTGGCGCAGTGAGTTTCAAATTATGAAGGGACTGTTGAAAATTTGGGAAACGATGCGCGATTGCATTTGGCGGGGCGTTCATACTGAGGGGGTGCTGCCGGGCGGTTTGAATGTAACACGAAGGGCTTCGGCACTCAATAAAAGGCTTTTGCAAGGGGTTGTTTATGCGGATTATAATGCGTGGTTGGTGCAAATACAAGCACGTGGCAACCACTTTTCGACGGTTTTGAATTGGGTCAGTTGTTTTGCTTTAGCGGTCAATGAGGAAAATGCAGCGTTCGGACGTGTCGTAACGGCACCAACGAATGGTGCTGCGGGCGTTATTCCTGCCGTTCTGCACTATTATATTGCCTTTGGTGGAGGGAATACGTCGTCAAAAATTACTTCTTTTTTACTGATTGCAGGTGAATTGGGCAGTATTTTTAAGAAAGGCGCGACGATTTCTGCTGCTATGGGTGGTTGTCAAGCCGAAATTGGCGTGTCATCTGCAATGGCGGCGGGTGCTTTGACGGCTTGTCAAGGTGGCAGCGTGCGGCAAGTGTTGATGGCTGCCGAAATTGCAATGGAACATCACCTCGGCTTGACGTGCGACCCGATTGGTGGTTTGGTGCAAGTGCCTTGCATCGAGCGCAACACGATGGGGGCGATAAAAGCGATTACTGCAAGTCAATTGGCTTTGCAAAGCAACCCCGACAAGGCACGGGTTTCGCTCGATAATGTGATTGCAACGATGTGGCAAACGGCTTTGGATATGAACTCAAAATACAAGGAAACGAGTGATGGTGGCTTGGCTATTAATGTGCCGATTAGCTTGAGTGAATGCTAAAATATGCCTTGTTTTCAAAGCTAAATTGTTACATTACGTGTTTTTAAGTCAATTCGATACGTGGGTTTCGCTCCATAATGTCTTTGACAAATGCCTCTGTATCGTGAATCCGTTTTGTAATATTGTCGTCTTTATCAAACGAAATTTCAACAGATTTGCCCACCCTTTTAATGCGTGTAATGTCCACAAGGCTAATCGCTATATCTGTATCACGTCCTTTTTTGCGGTCGTAACAATACTTAATCTGATTGTTTTCAAGCAAAAAATACCCTCTCAGTGTCAACGCAACGACAATTGCAGGTAGAAAACTCAAAAAAAGAAGTACAAACAAAAGCCATCCTAAACTAACAAAAGTGAGTACAAGCGGCGACAGTGCGAACCCTAACCCCAACCATGGTGCCCAATTTGTCGAAGTATAATATCGTTTTTCCATTGCTATTTTTTTATTATTGCAAAGATACAACGCTGCAAAGTATTGAGAAACTTTGCGCTTCACTATCTTCGTGTTTAATAAAAAACAACATTATGAATCAGAACGTTGCTCAACTTTATAGGATTGCTCAAAAACCCATTCGCCATATCATCGGCTTAATGTCAGGCACTTCTATGGACGGTTTAGATGTGGCTCTTGTCCGCATTGAAGGCAGTGGCAGCCAAACGAAGATTGCCCTTTTGAACTTTGAAACAGTGGATTATACTGAGGGGGTCAAAATAGAAATTAGAAAAATTTTTGCTAAACAAAATATTGATTTCCAACACTTAACGCTGCTCAATGCGTGGATTGGTCGCTTGCATGGCGATATGATTTTATCTTGTTTGGAAAAATGGGGCTTAAATACTGAGGGGGTAGATTTGATAGCCAGCCATGGGCAAACTGCTTTTCATGCCCCTAAAATCCTACATCAACTCGAACAATTTCCAAATGCCACGCTCCAAATTGGCGACGGCGACCACATTGCCGTTAAGACGGGCATCATAACTATCAGCGATTTTAGGCAAAAACACGTAGCTGCGGGCGGTGAAGGTGCGCCTTTGGCAGTCTATGGCGACTATTTTATTTTTTCAGACTCTTCCGAAAATCGCTTGATGCTCAATATGGGTGGCATTGCCAATTTCACCTATTTACCTGCTTCACTCGATGCTTCTGAAGTATTCGTAACGGATACCGGACCCGGTAATACGTTGCTCGATGCCTTCACAAAACGCTATTTTCCGACGAAAAACTACGATAAAGACGCTGAGATTGCTCGTTCAGGCACTGTTATACCTGAACTTTTAGCCGCTTTAAAAGACAATGATTTTTTCAAAAAACCTTTTCCAAAGACCACCGGACCTGAATTATTTAATATGGCGTATATCGAACAAGCGATTAGAAATGCCGGTATTTCCCCACCGCCACCGATGGATTCCATTCGGAGAGTATGCAGTATTATGACAACGCTGACCTGTTTTTCAGCCGAAACTATAGCCGAAGCGATTCAGAATTTATTCAAACAAAAAAAATTTGACGCGGCAACGATACAGCAGTTTAAAATATATATGAGCGGTGGTGGTATGCACAATCCTTTGTTAGTCAGTTATTTAAAAGAATTATTGCCCCATATTTCATTCAACAAAACGGATGAATTGGGTATCAACGGTGATGCTAAAGAAGCCGTGCTTTTCGCCATTTTAGCCAATGAATGTGTGGCAGGCAATGCAACAGATTTTGGTTCAAGAGAAGGCGTACCGAGTGTTTCGATGGGTAAAATTAGTTTTCCAACTTAAAACATAAAAAATGAAAAATCGCAACTTCATCAGTTCATTGATGATGAATTTTGAGCATAAAAACGACCCACTTGCACCGCCTGATAAATTTCAGGCACGAGTGCAAAAGTATTTCATCATCTCTGCGAGCCTATTAGCCATTTCGCTTATAATTGGCACAGTTGGCTATTGGTATTTTGGTCAACAAAATATCAAAACGGACAAACCATCATGGATTGACGCTTTTTTATGCGCGTCCATGATTTTGACGGGTATGGGACCCATTGGCTCTGTCGAAAGCGATGGCGGTAAAATTTTTTCAGCTCTATATGCTATTTATAGTGGTGTTACTTTCTTATCGGTTATGGGTATTTTTTTTGCACCGATTGTGCATCGCTTTTTGCACGTGCTGCATATTGACGATGATGATTCAAATTAGCCACAACCTCGGCGAAGTTCAAAACTTCGCCGAGGTTTATATTCATTCACATTCAAACTAAAATCATGAAAAAAACGCTCTTTTTACTCTTTTTCCTTCCCATTTATTGTGTTTTGAACAGCCAAAACACCCCCCTCAGTAAAGTCACCGCTTTTCACCAAAAGCAACAATATGCTCTATTAAAAGAGTACGCCACGTTTTTGTCGTTACCCAACACTATGAATGACACCGCTTCGCTTTCTGAAAATGCGCGATTCATAGCGGAAATGATGAAAAAACGCGGTATTACCAATGTACAACTGTTGCAAGGCACGTCAAAAGGAGCCATTCCAGCCGTTTTTGGTGAAGTAAAAGTGCCTAACGCGACTACCACGATTGTTTTTTATGCGCATTATGATGGCCAACCCGTCAATCCTGATAAATGGGCGGAAGGTTTGTCGCCTTTCAAACCTCAAATGGCGACAAATTCGCTTGATAAAGGCGGCAAATTCACAGATTTTCCAGTCCCCCCAACCCCCCTCAGTATGGATTACCGCATTTATGGTCGTTCATCATCAGATGACAAAGCAGGTGTTTTTGCCATCATCAATGCCTATGATGCCTTGCGACAAAACGGTATTTCGCCCACGATTAATATAAAATTCTTATTTGAAGGCGAAGAAGAAAAAGGCTCAACGCATCTGAACGAAATTTTAGAAAAAAATAAAGCCCTCTTGAAAGCCGATATGTGGATTATCTCCGATGGTCCGCTTCATGCGTCAGGTCGAAAACAAATTGTTTTTGGTGTGCGCGGCGATGTAAATATGAATATGACAATTTTTGGTGCAAAAAGACCGCTTCATTCAGGCAATTATGGCAATTGGGCACCCAATCCAGCATGGAAATTGACGCGCCTACTCGCTACCATGAAGGACGACGAAGGGCACGTAACAATTGACGGTTTTTATGACGACGTGATACCCCTTAGTAAATTGGAGCGCGAAGCCCTGGCTGCCATTCCCGACCCTGCGCCTATGATGCAAAAGGAATTGGCTTTTGCGCAAGCTGAAAGCACTGAAAGGACATTTTTGGAATCCATTACGACAATACCAACGCTGAATATCAACGGCATCGTCAGTGCGAATGTCGGCAAATTGGCATCGAATATTATACCCACTATGGCAACCGTAACGCTTGATTTGCGGCTTGTAAAAGGCAATGATGCGCAAAAACAGATTCAAAAAGTCATCAATCACGTCAAAAAACAAGGCTATGAAGTATTTGACCGCGAACCAACTGACGAGGAACGTATGAAGTTTCCGAACATCGCCACCATCAGAACAGGCAGCGGCTATAATGCGCAACGCACATCCATGGATTTGCCTTTGGCGCAACGGGTTGTCAGAGCAGTTCAAAATTCGACTAAAGAGCCCGTCATTTTGATGCCTTCTGCTGGCGGCAGTTTGCCTTTGTTTCTGTTTGAAGAAATATTAAACACACCTCCATTGACCGTTCCTGTGGTCAATTATGACAATAATCAACATGGTGAAAACGAAAATTTGCGGATTGGTTGCTTGTTTGAAGGGATTGAGACGATGGCGGCGATAATGCTGTTGGGGAAGTGAGTTTCTGACCACAGATGGGACTGATTTGACAGATTTTTACTGATTTTTTGTCATTCTATAAGAATCTAAATCGGTGAAAATCTGTCAAATCAGTTCCATCTGCGGTCAAATTAATCATTTTATCAAATCCAAAAACTCCTGTTCCGATAATATCTGAACCGTTTTCAGATCCTGCGCTTTCTTCAATTTTGACCCTGCTTTTTCGCCGACTACAAGGATATTTAGGTTTTTTGATACACTCGAAGCGATGGTTGCACCCGCCGCCGCCGCCGCTTTTTCTGCTTGTTCGCGTGGAAATTGCAGCAGTGTGCCTGTAAACAAAATCGTTTTGCCGAAAAGTACCCCCTCAATATTTTGAGCCAATTTGCGGTCTTCATCGGTTGCCGTGAGGTTGACACCGAGACTTTCCATCTCTTTTAGGACAGCGATATTTTTTTCATTTTTGAAATAGGCGACGACATTTTGGGCTAAAACGGGACCAATTTCTTTCACAGAAGTCAATCTTTCAACATCAAAAGTGGCTAAATCTAAGACGTGTTCGACTTCTGCTGCCAGCAATTTAGCCGCTTTTTTACCCAAATGATGAACGCTCAAACTGTGCAAAAGACGTTGAATCGGGTTCTTTTTCGCTTTTTCAATTGCTTTTTCAAGATTATCAGCTGATTTTTTACCAAAACCTTCCAATTTTGAAATCGCTTCATAATTCAAACGATAGACATCTGCCAACGTCCGTAACCAACCCAAGCCTTGAAAACGCTCAATTGTCGCCTTCGACAAGCCTTCAATATCCATCGCATCTTTTGACACATGAAAAACGAAACGCTGATAGTCCTGCGCACCACACGTACATACAGGGCAACGCCAAGCGGATTCGCCTTCTTCACGCACCAGAGCGACTTTTTCATTTTTATTAATCGGACAAAATTCAGGATATTCAATCACTTGCTCAGAACCATCGCGCAAATCCGCCATTGGTTTCACAATGTATGGAATCACATCACCCGCCCGTTCAACCAAAACTGTGTCGCCGATGCGAATGTCTTTTGATGCAATAAAATCCTCATTGTGCAACGACACCGACGACACCGTCACACCCGCCAATTGAACAGGTTGCAATTTCGCCACAGGCGTTATCGAACCGACCTTTCCGACTTGATATTCGACATTGAGGAGCTTCGTTGTCGCTTGTTTGGCTTTAAATTTAAAAGCAATCGCCCAACGGGGATGATGCGATGTGAATCCACAACGTGATTGCAACTCTAAATCATTGACTTTGACGACCATGCCGTCAATTTCGTAGTCGTAACTGTCGCGTTTTTCCTGCCATTCGTTACAAAAAGTAATGACTTCTGCTATGTTTTTACACACTTTTGTCGCTTGATGCGGTATTTTAAAGCCTAAAGTGCCTAAATATTCTATGGATTCATGGTGCGTTTTAAATTTGTTATAAACGACCACCCCCTCAGTATTTTCGACATAACCCAACTGATATACAAAGGCTTCGATGCCTCGTGCTTTCGTCTCCTTTGGGTCTTTTGTCCGCAAACCGCCGGTTGCAGCGTTGCGTGGATTGGCGAAAAGCGATTCACCATCGGCGTCACGCTGTTTGTTTACTTTGTCAAAAATATCTTTCCGAATTAAGGCTTCACCGCGTAATTCAACTTTTCGGATACCCGATTTTGAAAAAGCCGCTTTTAAGGGAATTGAGCGCATCACCTTAGCATTGTGCGTCATTTCTTCGCCCATTGTGCCGTTCCCACGCGTCGCAGCACGCGTTAACACATCATTTTCATACACCAAAGCAATCGTACCGCCGTCAAATTTAGGTTCAACAATATACTCAATATCTACTTCTGCATCCAAATCGGCTAATTTTTTCACCTGCTCATCGAAGTCGTTAAGGTCTTCGGCATTGTACGAATTTTCTAGTGACAACATCTGGGTCAAATGCGGCACTGTTGGGGAATCATCCACGCGGTCATCTCCTACGCGCATCGTCGGCGAATCAGACGTTTGCAATTCGGGAAAACGGTCTTCGAGGGATTCGAGTTTTTTATAAAGCATATCATACTCATAATCACTTATTTGCGGGTCATCCATGATATAATACCGCCATTCGTGATAGCGCAAAACTTGTTGTAAATCGGTGACAATTGCTGCAGCATTAGCCGCATTGCCCCCCTCAGTATTTGAGTCTAAAAGACGTTTAGACGTATCGTTAAAGCGCCGTTGCTCTTCTATTGCGTACATGGATGGGTAATTATTTTTTGAATAAAAAAGAAGGTGCAAGTTAGAGAAAAGGTTGTAGTTTTTTTTGAGGAACAAAGGCGTTCTTTGTTGAAAAATTTATTAGTATTTTTTTGAACACCATTCATACAAATAATGTGACAACTCTTTTCCATAACAAAATAAAAAACCTTAATTCATAACTTTATTTGGGTAAAGCTGTTTTTTTTTTGAAAAAATTTGTTAACAAAGCAATAATGAAAGCGGAATTATAGTTTTTAACGTATAATTTTAGCAATCATATTCTATCATCTATTAAACAAAATAATCAGCGAATGGAAAAAATCTCTACAAAAAACAACCTTGTCCGCCTTATCTACAATGACATGTCGATGAGAGAAGAAAGTGCTATCCGAAATGAAATCAGTGGTAATGATGTATTGACTTATGAGTTTGACATGTTGCGCAATGCAAAAAATGCCTTGCCAAAAGTCCTTTTCAATCCTTCAGATTCTGTGCTTGACCGCATTATGGCTTATAGTCACGCAACAGCGCATCAACCACATTTCTGAAAACGTTTACCCCCTCAGTAAACTGGCACGTAAAAGACAACAAAAGCCTTTGACTTTAAGAAAGTTGAAGGCTTTTCTTTTACCCATTGTCCCCAAAAATTCCTCATGCCGTAAGTGTCATTTCCTTACTTTTGCACCTCAAAATCAATTTGACCATGGTTGCAAAAGCATTTAGACGCTTTTTTATGTCTTTCAAAGGCATTCCACGTATCATCTGGCTCTTATCATTCGTCAGCCTAATCAATCGCAGTGGGGCGATGGTCGTTTGTTTTATGACCCTTTACTTGACGCAACACTTGCATTTCGGGATACGTGAGGCAGGTTATGTTACAGGTTTTTATGGTCTTGGGTCTATACTTGGACAGTTTATCGGTGGTCGTTTGACGGATAGTATCGGCTATTATCGGGTACAATTATTAGCCCTTTTTTTCAACGGTTTGATTTTATTCACAGCCGTTTATGTAGAATCTTTTGCATTTATATGTGCCATTATGTTCCTACTCAGCATCGCTTCTGAAGCCTTTCGTCCTGCGAATCAAGTGGCAATCAGAACGCACAGCGACGAGGCAACACGCACCCGCGCCTTCTCTTTGATGCGGGTTTCAGTCAATTTAGCGATTGGTATGGCTTTGTCGGTGGGTGGTTTATTGGTTTCTTTGGGTTGGCATTGGTTGTTTTGGGTTGACGGGTTTACGTGTTTTGGGGCGGCTATGATGTTGTATTTTTTCTTGAAAGAAACACGGCAACCGACTAAAAAGAAACTTGAAAAGAAGGCAATAAAAGTAAAAAGCACCCCCTCAGTATTAAAGCCTCAAAATGCTCGATTATCTCAAAAATCGGCGTATAAAGACCAAAAATTTCTTGTTTTTGTCTTTTTAACCCTCATCGGCGCGACTGTTTTTATGCAAATAATATGGACAGTTCCCTTATTTTTTAAGGAAGTTTATGGTTGGTCAGAAGCAAAAATCGGTGTCATATCGGCTATTAATGCCATCACAGTCACTTTTGTTGAGATGCCTTTGATATTTCAAATCGAAAAAAAACGACCGATGATGTGGTTTGTGCAGTTGGGCATTGGGTTTTATGCCATTGCTTATGTGGCGTTAATAATGCCTACCAGTTGGGCATTAGGCATTGCTATTTTTTATATGATAGCCATATCGTTTGGTGAAATTTTAGTCATGCCTTTCAGTACAACTTGGGCAACTATGCGGTCGGGAGATGCACGACAAGGTGAATACATGGCACTGTACGGCATGGCTTACTCTATAACCAATATCACATCACCTATGCTCGGCACGCAGATTATCGCCGCTTATGGCTACACAACTTTATGGATTTTGATGATTTTAATGGCAACTGTGGCAGGATTAGGGTTCTATTATTTAGCAACATTGCGTTTGAACCTTCCGAAAGTTTAAACGGAATATTAGTATGAAAAGCGTAAAACCATTTATGCTAATTCATTGATTTTCAATCTAAATAACTTGCGTCAATTTTAAAATTTGACGCAAGTTATTTGCGCTTATCAACGACTGTGGCATTGGTTGTATTCCAAAACTACACTGGGCAAATCGTCAATGGAATAAACCCCTTTTCTAACTTTATTATGTACAGCTAGACAATCGTTTGTTAGAAAAACCATGACTTCTTTAAATATGTCTTTGTTGGGAAAGTAAGGTGTGTTGTTTTTGAACACACAATATTTGTTTTTGACGATATAATATTTAGGGCCATCATTTTCAACAACTTCATAGATGGATTTTGCATAAAGCGTAATAGGGTCATTTTTACCCGATTGCAACAAATAAAAATCGCCTATGATAGAATAATAGGCTTGCCTGCCGTAATGACCATCGTTGGGATAGATGACAAACTCCTGCACAACGAGCGGGTCAAGCTCCGTTTCCGTCGAATGAACCCTTAAAATGTACTTGTTTTTGTCTTTATTGATGGTTATTTTTCCAACTAAAGTATCTCCTTTTGAAGTAACAACAGTGTCTCGGTGGATTGGAGCATTTGTGTTTTGTGATAAAAGAAAATAGGATGGAATTATCAATAGCACGATTAGGAAAAATCTCATATTTAATGATTTAAAAGTTTACGTTTGTTTTTCAGGAAACAAAATTAACCAATAAACACAATAGAAAAAAGCAATCATTTTGTTTACTACGACTATTTACCTAAGCAATAAGAATCCACGTTTTCAAAAATCCGATTTAAGATGAAACTGTATGTTCGGATGTTGTTCTTGTGCCATTTGTAAAGCCCAAGCAGACTCTGCTAGAAAAACAGGATTGCCGTGTTTATCCATTGCCATATCGCGGCGGCGGCGGTCATAAAACTCTTCATAAGCCTTTCTATCAGAGCATGACACCCACAGGGCTTTGTATAGATTGACGGGTTCATAATCGCAACTTGCACCGTATTCGCCTTTCATTCGGTACTGTATTACCTCAAATTGGAGTGCGCCAACTGTGCCGACAATTTTTCGCTGGTTGATGTCGCGGGTAAACAATTGGGCTACGCCTTCGTCCATGAGTTGTTCCAAACCCTTTTGAAATTGCTTGGTTTTAAGCGGGTCTGTATTGTTGACGTAGCGAAATTGCTCTGGCGAAAAACTTGGAATACCTTTGAAATGCAAAACCTCCCCCTCAGTAAGTGTATCGCCAATTTTGAAATTACCACTGTCGTATAACCCTACAATGTCGCCTGGAAACGCCTCGTCAACAATTTCTTTTTTTGCAGCCATAAATGATGTGGGGTTTGAAAACTGCATCATTTTGTTGTTGCGGACGTGCAAATATTTTGTGCCACGCTCAAAAGTACCGCTACAAATACGCACAAAGGCGATGCGGTCGCGGTGTTTTGGGTCCATATTTGCGTGGATTTTAAAGACAAAACCTGTGAATTTTTGTTCATCGGGTTCAATCGTCCTTTCCTCCGTAAAACGAGGCAACGGCGATGGGGCAATATCACAAAAGCAATCCAACAATTCTTTTACACCAAAATTATTAACGGCAGAGCCGAAAAAAACAGGTTGAATTTTACCGTCACGATAGGCTTGTGCATCAAAAGGGTCGTAAATAGACTCAATCATTTCCACCTCTTCACGGAGTTTTGCGGCGGCACGTGGATTGATAATGCCGTCTAATTCAGGGTCGTTTAGGTCGTCAAAAATGATGACTTCATCGTCCTGTTTGCCATGTGGACGAAAGAGATTGAGCGTTTTTTCATATAAATTATAAACGCCTTGAAAATCACCTCCCATGCCGATGGGCCAACTTAAAGGGCGTACACGCAGACCTAATTTCTGTTCTATTTCGTCCAAAAGGTCAAACGCATCTTGTCCTTCACGGTCGAGTTTATTGATAAAAACAATAATGGGTGTATTCCGCATCCGCGAAACAGCAACGAGTTTTTCGGTTTGAGATTCAACACCTTTTGCCACATCCACGACAACGATAACAGAGTCCACAGCCGTTAAAGTGCGGTAGGTGTCTTCTGCAAAATCCTTGTGGCCAGGGGTATCTAAAATATTGATTTTCAAATTTTTATAATCAAAAGCCATGACAGACGTGGCAACCGAAATACCCCGTTGTTTTTCGATTTCCATAAAGTCGGAAGTCGCATGTTTTTTAATTTTATTAGACTTGACAGCGCCTGCTATTTGAATTGCACCGCCAAAAAGGAGTAACTTTTCGGTCAAAGTCGTCTTACCTGCATCGGGGTGACTGATGATGCCGAAAGTGCGGCGGCGTTTTATTTCTTCTGTGAATGACATTGCTACTTTATTTTTTTGCGGCGCAAAATTAGCGATTTTGATTGGCAAAAAGTATAAAAGTTGAAAGAAGGGAAAAAGAAGGTTTTTCTTTCAAAAATCACCCCCTCAGTATTTTCAGGGTTTTTCTTTAAAAACAATTTGTATAATTGGTGAAATTGATGCTCACAAACACCTTACCTTTAAGCCATGAATTGGAAATTAGCTCTCGACGGATTCCGCGCCTATTTGATGCTTGAACGCTCACTCTCGCCTAACTCGCTTGACGCATATATGCGTGATGTGGCGAAGTTGCAACAATTTCTAGACCTAAAAGGCTTGACTTACAAACCGACCGAAGTGCCGCCTAAAGTCATCAGCGACTTGATGACTTATTTGATGGATATGGGTCTGGAAGCGAGTTCACAATCCCGTACCTTGTCGGGTATCAAGACGTTTTATAAATATTTGTTACTCGAAGATGTGATTGATGTCGCACCTACCGACCTTATCGAAGCACCCAAACAAGCGCGGCGCATTCCTGACGTGTTGACGGTTGAGGAAATTGACCGCATTTTTGAGGTCATTGATTTGTCACAACCCAACGGACACCGCAATCGAGCCATTTTTGAAGTCTTATATGCCTGTGGTTTGCGCGTCTCTGAATTGGTGAATTTGAAGCGTTCCAATCTTTATTTTCATGAAGGTTATATCACTGTTGTCGGTAAAGGCGACAAAGAACGACTTGTGCCAATCGGTTCAGATGCCATGAAACAAGTCCAATATTACCTCGACCATGAGCGCAAAAATTTGAAAAAAGTGCTGCCTGGCAATGATGATTTTGTCTTCATCAACACACGTGGCAAACCCCTCAGTAGGATTTGGATTTTCTTGATTATCAAGGACTTATGTCAAAAAGCAGGCATTGAAAAGAACGTCAGCCCTCATACATTTCGACATTCATTTGCAACCCATCTCATTGAAGGTGGCGCAGATTTGAAAGTTGTTCAAGACCTCATGGGGCATGAAAGTATTACGACAACGGAAGTTTACACGCACCTCGACACGGAGTATTTGCGGGAGACAATTATCATGTTTCACCCGAGGAATAAACGAAAAATAACGAATGATAGCCCCCCCTCAGTATAATAAAGAATTTAAGACAGATTCTTAATGGTACACAGATTTTACGTCAATATCTATACATCTTCTTTCTCATCATCAAAATACACAATCGTCAAAATACCCGACAAACCAAGCAAAACGCAAATCCAAAACTGCGGATAACCCATTTTAACGGCATCAACAAGGCTGTCACCATGCCCGAATCCACGAAGAACAAGCACTGTTATGTTCCCTAAAACAAACATCAAAACGACAGACAATATGAATAAAACGATTTGCTGTTTGCGCACTTTTAAAATGAGTTTATCCGTAATTTGATAGTAACCGAAAGCAAAAGCACCGACAGCAAACAAACCAAAAAGACGTATTTTGATATTTTCTCCCAAGGATAAAAACACTATAAGTGGTGAGAATAATTTTTTCAAAACTGTTTCACCGAAGTAAAAGACAACAATATTGAGACAGATGAACGACAACCAAGTCAATACAACTTTGCCGTCTATCAATCTATATTTGACAATAAAAGGTACTATATAAGCCGTTGCTGCACAAGTGCAAACGACATAAAGGGAGAACAAATCGCGTTTCAACCATTCCAACCCCGTCCAACCTATTTTGACAACTATCTCATACAGCCATATCGCTTCAGCTAAAAAAGCCAATAAGAGAATACCGATTAATGCTTGTTTAATTTCTTCTTTTGTCATACCCCTCAGTAAATTTTTTCTGGATGTAAATATATGGGATGAAATTAAAATCCATAGTAGTTGTCCTTATATTTGCTGTTTCATGTTTTAAAAAAACAAATGTTCACTTATGAAGACCGATAAGAAACCGCCAAAGGATTCCCCATTTATGACATTCATCAAAAACTTCGATCGTATCCTTCGTTTGGCGGGTCGTTTGTTCATATTATTGTTGATTATTTGGATTTTATGGGCATTTCGCAAGGCGTATATCAACGATTCCTACGTGTTCGAGCCTTTCAGCGTTCCTCCTCAGTTGGTTGAACGTGGCTATTCAGGTGAAGTTGTTGTAGATAAGATTATGTTGGAGATGCACAATATCCTCTCAAAAGACTATTTTGACGAGCAAAATCCTGAAGCATATCGCAAAATAGTGGCACAACCGACCTTGAAATTCAGTTCGGGCAGTCGAGCAGGTTATTTTGATTTGGAATCTCTTTTCAAATTGGGCAAAGTGATTTTAGGCAAAAAAGACAATGCCATCAAAGGGCATATCACCAGCGACAGCAACCGCCTATCCCTCAGTATAAACCTCTCTGACGATGCGCTCGCGTCTTTAAATAGCAATAAAAATGACCTCGATAGCCTGGTAAATGAAGCAGCGATTTTCCTTATTCGCCAAACCAATCCGCAATATTTGGTCTATTATTTTTTGAATAAACAAGACTATTCGGCAGCCGAAACGCTGTTACAAGAGATTGATTTTCAATTGAATAACAAAAAAAAGAGTCCTACTTACAACTATGACCGGATTCAATGGTGTATGAGTTGGACAACTTTAAAACTGGCACAACAGGACTTTGATGGCGCATTGGAGAAAGCTGATGAATTACGCCGCGCCTATCCGCACGATTTAGCGGCTGATGTGCAAACGGTTAATATTCTAATGGCTCAAGTGTTGCGTTTAGAAAATGACAAAGCAGACCCCTCAGTATATCGCCCTATTGCGCAGCGTGCAACAACGTTGGCGCAGCAAATTGAAAAGAAAAATGAGACCAGTCTATTTTTAGACAAACAAAAAGCTATGGGTTTGCTGTATGCCAATTGGGCATATTTACTTCAAAAAACTGACCTCAATGCGCCTGAGATTTTACCAAAATATCAAAAAGCCATCGCTCTTTTGCCCAATGTCTCCTTTGCTTATAACAGTTTGTCATACTATTATATGGACAAAAAAAACTATGCTGCCGCAGAAGATGCGCTTAAAAAAGCCCTCTTTGCAGAGCCAAAAGACGGTAATTCGTTGGATACTTATGCCGAAATTATGGCAATAACGGGTGATACTACTCGATTTTATACTTATTTAGAAAAAGCGTTACTAAACCCAAATCCAACAGAAGGCATTACGGCTGAACGTTATGCTGTGGATAAACGGTGGGACGGGTTTCGGCAGCAACCTCGATTTCAGAATTTGTTAAAAAAATATAAAAAACAATGAAAATCCCTAAGAATCCTACCTTAAAACCCGCAATTTTCCTTCATCCACATTTATTAGAAGCGGGTGTGGACGAGGCAGGAAGAGGCTGTTTGGCAGGACCCGTTTTTGCCGCTGCCGTCATTTTGCCCAAAGATTTTAATAATGACTTATTGAGAGATTCTAAGATGATGTCAGAAAAAAATCGGTACGTTTTGCGCGATATTATTCAAAAAGAAGCCCTCGCCTACGGTGTCGCTTACGCAACAGAAGCGGAAATAGATGAATACAATATTGCCAATGCCTCTTACATAGCGATGAATCGCGCCATCAAATTGCTGGAAAAAGCACCCGAGATGCTCTTAATCGACGGCAAATACTACAAACCTTTTGGTTTAGAGATACCATATAATTGTATCATCAAAGGCGATTCAAAATTTGCAGCTATTGCCGGCGCATCGGTTTTAGCAAAGACTTATAGAGATGATTGGATGAAAAATTTGACCCCTCAGTATCCAGCGTATTTTTGGAACATCAACAAGGGTTATCCAACAAAACAACATCGAGAAGTGATTGCAGCGTTTGGTTTAACACCGCATCACCGCAAAACATTTCGTTGGGACAAAGGTATGGAGTTGGAAAATTTATCTAAACCCAAGTAAGCATCTTACTTACTGTTTTTTGCTTGCAAAAAACAAGTGAGTAATAGCAATTTATTTGTCCCAAATACTCAAAATCAAATAAATCAGTGATAAAAAAAGCAGTGAATGACTGAACGCCACCCACTGCTTTATCCCTATGAACAAGTCTGAAAATATTTTCTTAAGCTAAATAGCTTATTTCAACTCGAAGACATTTGTGCCTGCCAAGTAGCCTTTGTTATAGACTTCAAGGGTGTATTTGCCTTTTGAAAGGTTGGTATTGCCTTTTGCATCCCAAATAGCGCACACGTCTTCGCCTTCATTTTTGAATTCAATTTGCTTTGTTGTTGTGTATTGAACCTCTTTACCGTCTTTCAATTTCAAGACACCACCACCGCTTGATTGCGTTGCAATAGCGACACCTGTTGGGTCAATGATACGAAGATAAAAAGTCTCGCTTCCTGGATCAACGACTTGATTATCCACTGCTTTGAAGCAGAATTTCAAGCGGTCAATATTCTTAGCGTGTGTGCGTTCTTTTTCTTTACCGCTTTCACGCACTTTGAAGCCTTGAATAGAAAGTTGCGCCACTTTTACGACTGAACCCATTTCTGTTTTCTTAGCTAAAATCGCTTTTTCAGCTTGAATTTTAGTATTTTCAGTTTCAACAGCCGTTTTTGCCGTAATGACTTGCTGTTTTTCAGCTTGCTCTTTCGTCAAATTATCTTGCAAGTTCGTTTTTTCAGTCGTTAAGACGTTAACTTGCTCACCGAGCATTTTTTTGTCTTGCTCAAGTTGAGCAATTTTTGTAACGTAACCATCTGCTTCCGCTTTGAAACGTGCCAATTCAGCCTTTACGCCGTTGTAGTCTTTTTTGCTAATCATACCTGCAATTTGACTTTTGCGGCGCGTCAATTCTTCTTTTTGACTGTCAATGAGCGAGTTCAACTCTGTGTTTTTACCCTTCATTTCTTCCAATTGAGCGACAGCATCTTTGTACTGTTGCTCAAGTTGAACATTGAGATCTTCTTCTTTTTTAAGTTCTGTCGTCAATGTCGTAGATTCTACTTTTTTGTTGCTCAACATGACCCAAGTGCCAATGTTAGTAGCAAATAAAGCGATAATACCTGCAATTGCCCAAGGCAATAATTTTTTAGCTCTTGAATCTGAGCCTTCATTTTGATAAGCCATAACCGTTTGTTTTAAAATGTTTTTCGAATAAAAGTTTTTTTGCTTTTGTATTTATTAAAATCGTAGGAACTAAATACAAAATGACCACGTTCGTCACAAATGTAATTGAATCTAAGTTACGTTTTTAAAAAATTGTAAAGTTTTGAACCGATATCCCAGTTGATTTAGTAATGTAATTTACGACAAAATAAAAATATTTGTAAGATGTTCAATGATGAGTATGAAAAGCGTAGGTAAGTCCCTCGTACATGTTTTTTTAGTAATTTGCTTATACAAACGTGACGTATTCCACTTTATTATTTAAAATAGTTGTTTTTTTTAAAAAAAAATATTTTTTTATTTTTTAAAATACTGATAATCAAGGTTTTAGTTGTTTGAAAAAAATTAAAATTAGAAAAAAAATAATTGCTGCGCCACCACTTTTTTCTATCGCCACCCGATTATAGCGAAGTTGCGCTGGAAAAAAGCCTTGATAACAGAATTAAAAATGGCGAAAATGACAACATATTTGGAATGAGGTGATCCAAAGCGCGCATAAATTAACGTGAGTTCGGAGATATTACTGGCTCTTTTTCGCTGCGCTCAAAAATC
>JAYTUR010000635.1:0-5346 GCA_043744475.1 Saprospiraceae bacterium
GCGAACATCTTTATTCAAATCATATACGAGTGGCATAGTATCTATTGTTTTAGTTAATAATGGTTGCAAATTACGCAAGTCTGACAATATTTCCAACTGCACGATGTGTTTTCCAAATGTTAATTCTTGATTTTTATCCAGTTCTTTAAGCCTTAAAATGATGCGTTCAAGGACTTTTTTGGGTGGTTGTCCTTGAAAATTGCATAAAATTGAGAGTATAACTTCTTCTGGTATATTCGAATTGATAAATAAATCATGCGGAATGTCTGCTATATTGATAATTTCTATTTTAAAATCAATATTCGGCAGCGTTAATCGAGCATGTTCTAATAAATTAGTCGGTTTTTTCTTTCGCCCAATATATATGACAACTTGACGAATGGGTAAATGATGTTCACTCCACAACAATGCAAAATATATCAACTCGCGGTCAAGCATATTTGTGACATCATCCGTCTGTATTTCGCCATGAAATATTGAATTGTCAGAAGGATTTGGATGTATAATTTTAAGTAACCAATCGGGTTTTCGTTCTAAGGTCTTTAGCAAAGAGGCTTTAATTTCTTCCGTATTGTCAAGTCCTTCAATGTGTAAGACTTTGCGGGCGATGGCTTCAATCAGTTGTCTGCCGTTTTCTTTGAATATTCTATCAAATTCATTTGCCATAAGTTTTGTTCATTTTGAGTTGTTTACCAATCAGCAAATGTATGATTTTTTAGGATTTAATCATTCAAACGCGCATTTTATGCCACCTTTCTGACTTCAAATACCAAATTGTTATGACCATCATAACAACCCAATAGAAAATTTCGCCGCCCCATGCCCACGTAAGACCCCCCTCAGTATAAGAGAGTACAACATGGATAAAAGCGAGGTAAGCGATGGCACAAACGAATTGCAAAGCCAAACCCAAAGCTGCTGCTCCCATACTTGCCAAGGCATTGAAATAGACGCTGCCGACGCTGAATATGGCTAAAATGACAATCAACAACCGCAAAACGGGTAGTGCTTCGCGTATCAAACCGGTCTCGCCTGTTTTGTGCAGTAAAGGCAATAAAAAAGTAGAAGGAAAAAGGAGAATAGGTAGTGAGATGAACATCGTAACTGTCAAACAGATTTTGGCGGTTTTCCATATCGTAGGCATCACCAATTTAAAGTCACGTTGTCCGATGACGTTTGAAACAAGGGTATTGATACTTGATGCAAAACCCCAACTGGGTATCGAAAGAAATAAATACACCATACGAACGAGGTTAGTAACCGCCAAAGCGCGAACGCCCAAATAGGCTTCAACAAAACTGAAAAAAACGAACCAGCTGCCCAAACCCACAACTGGTTGCGCGACGGAAGGGATGCTGATGTACATCTGTTGACGGATAATATCAAAGTCAATTTTACGCGGTGTAAACAGATGATAAGCTTTTGCTTTTTTATCAAAAAACATATAAATAACAAAAAAAACGAAGGCAGTTCCTTCGGCAACGGTACTCGCTAAACCTGCCCCACCGATACCCATTTCGGGAAAACCCATTTTGCCATATACTAATAGGTAGCATAAAATGATATTCATGATGCCCATAATGGCGGTATCAATCATAATAAACTTCGTGCGGGCAACTCCTGTATAGAGCGAAATCATCGCCAAACCACCATAGCTGAAAAATACACCCCACGACCGATATTTCAGAAATTCAAGGCTTTTTTCATAAATAACGGGCGATTTGACGAACCAATGGAAGAATGTCGCGCAACCAAATTGCATAAACAAAAACATGACGAGTGCCAACGCAAACTCGAAATAAAGCATATCAAAAAAGTTACGTCCCACTTCTTCGGGCTTGCCTTCGCCCATGCGACGGGCTATAAGCACTTGCCCACCTTTTGAAAAACCATAACCAATGGCGGCAATAATGAGGTAAAAAACGCCGACAAAGCCAATCGCTGCAAAGTCTTCATCGCTGCGGTAGTATAAAAACATGGAGTCGCTCAAAGCAACGATGTTTTGCCCTGCACTACCTAATATTAAAGGCAAGGCAATGGCAAATATTTGTCGGTATGTGATTCGAAGTTTGGTCATAAAGCAGTTTTCAGTTAACAGTTGGGTTCTCAGAATTACGAAATCTTATAGATTTCGTAATTCTTTGCCGAATAAAGCACCCCCTCAGTATAGAGATGAAAATGTGAGTCTTTTATTTTAAATCATCTCTGTTAATTTTTTCCGTAAAGCATAATCATGGTGAATTACAGTCCCAAATTGAAAATCTTTGTTGCCAAAAATCTCCCAACCTTCGCGTTCATAGAACTTAATGGCACCGTGATTTTGAAACCAAACGATGAGGTAAATCCACTCGAAACCTTGCTCGCGGCTGTAAGTTTCGGAAAAATCTAAGAGAATTTTGCCAAAACCTTTATTCCAATACTTTTCGAGCAAATAAATACGCTGCAATTCAATCGCTTTTTCGGTTGGAAAAAACTCCTCCGACCTATCCCAACGCAATTTGAGATAGCCTGCCGTCTCTCCGTCATCTGTTTGTAAAAAGAAAAAAATGGACTCTGGATGTTGTAATTCAGCCAAAACAGCCGTTGGTTCAAAGGCTTTAGAGACGTATGCTTGAAAATTGTTTGGTTCTGTTTGTTTTTCAAAAGCATCAATAAAGGACTGTTTTGCGACAAATAACAACTTGTCTAAGTGTTTTTCAGTGCATTGTATGATTTTCATAAAAAAGAAGTGTTTGGTTAGTCTCAAAAAAGCAAAAGTAAGGATTTTTTTCAAACAGAAAATCCATGAAGTGACTGAAATGACGGATTAACCAATACGGCATAAAAATTGCATATATTATTTATTCAATAAGACTCACTTATACTAATAGCAAATATTTTATCCGATGAACTCAAAAAAAATGACATGTAAGAAAACATGTAAACGACTTATTACCAGCATTATCTTTTTCTGCCTGACTTATGGAACATCTTTAATGGCTCAAAATGGTCAATTTGATGTCCGTTCAACCATTAAAAACGTGGATTGTGCGAACAACAAAGTGACTATTGAAGTACAAGTAAAGGCACATGATGCCAATCACACCTTTTTAATGGGCGATGCCAAATATTGGTTTGACTACGACCCAACCGTGATTACCAACCCTGCCCTTGTCGGTCAAGTGAATTTTTCGAGTCAAGCACCCGCAAACGATGCCCATTATGCTGCCCAAAATTTAAACGGTTCGACGACAGGTACGGTGTCGCTGAATACCAATTACAGCGGTGGTGGTTTGGGTGCAAAATTGGTAAATACTGATTGGATAACCGTTTCGGAAATCCGTTTCGATATTCAGGACGTTTCAAGATGTATTGAATTAATTTGGCATGACAATACGCGTAGCCCTATTACAAGCATGAACGAAATTGTACTGACACAACCAACGCCTGATGGCAACTTTTCTCAATTCATTGTAGCCGCAGGTGGCGTTTTCCAAAATCTAAACCTTTGTCTGCCAATGGTTTGTAGCAATATTTCAGCTATTGACGACATAAATGTCACAAAGGTCAATGCAACGGTGAGCGGTTCAGCTGCGACAAATGATGCCTCAATTGGTGGCAGTATGACTTTTTCGGCTATCGGAAATGGTACTGAGGGGGCGTGGTCAATGCAGTCAAATGGCAGTTATACTTATACGCCAACCAGTGATTTTAAAGGCACGGCGGTTCAATTTTACCAAGTTTGCAATACATCAGGACTATGCGATACAGCCGCTATTTATATCAAAGTGACGGCTGAACCTGCTGTAAATGGTCAAAATATTGCACCGGTTGCCATAAATGATAATGTTCAAACTTTATTAAACATAGCTGTTAATGGCAATGTATTAAACAATGATTTTGACCCAGATGTCCATACTTTAACGCTTACAACAACGCCCATTCGCAATCCAATGTATGGCAATTTAACGCTCAATGCCAATGGCTCTTTTAACTATACACCTCAAAATAATTTCATAGGTCAAGATACTTTTTCATACCGCTTATGCGATAATGGTATGCCTAATTTATGTGATACGGCGCAAGTCATTATTACTGTTTCCATTGACAATAATGCAACCGCAAATGACCGTCCTTTTGCACAAGACGATGCGGCAGCGGGTTATAAAGGGACAACTATTTCAGGAACATTAGCAACAAACGACAGCGACCCCAATGGTAATACATTGACTTACAATACTTTAATACCAACTGGCGGCAACCCTACCAATGGCTCTGTAACCATCAATGCGAATGGAAATTTTACTTTTACACCTACAAGTACAACTTTTACAGGTGCTGACCAATTTCGATATGTGGTGTGCGACAATGGTTCGCCGAGCCTTTGCGATACCGCAACGGTATATATTATGGTGTATCCGCGACCAAACGATGCGCCTGTCATTGTCGTGACGGCACAGACAAACCCAGAAGATGCGACCCGAACCCTGTGCGTCACATATACTGACCCCAACGAAGGTGATACGCATACCGCAACGCTTTGTGGTGTGCAAATTGGTTCTGCGACAAACCCAACGGCTCAAAATGGGCGGTTGTGTTTCAGTTATAAGCCTTTTGCGGATTATAATGGACAAGATACGGTGTGCGTGACGCTTTGCGATCAAAGAGGTGCTTGCGTGACGGCATATATCCCGATAACGGTTACGCCTGTACCAGATGCACCGACTGCCACAAACCCCTTGCCTACGAGCATTTTAGAGGACGCAACGATTAATGTTTGTACCACGATACACGATGTGGATACACCCGACGGGCCGTTTGTATTTGTCAATTGCAGCACAGAATTTGGGGGCTTAGTGACCCCCTCAGTAAATGGTAATGAATTGTGTATCAATTACATACCTACATTAAACTTCAATGGATTAGATACGATTTGTATCACCGTTTGCGACCAATCAGGCTTGTGTTTTACGATTAATCATGTTATGACTATTATGCCGCAGCCAGATAAGCCTGTTGTTTCCAATACCTCTTTTACAACGGCAGAAGACACGCCTGTACATGTTTGTGAAACCATCACAGACCCTGATGCAGGAGATACATTTACAGCAACGCTACTCAATCAACCGCAACATGGCACAACGCAATCACTTAATGTGAATGGCAATCAGGTATGTGTAAACTATTCACCTTCAATTAATTACAACGGTAAAGACACATTAAACCTCATCGTTTGTGACCAAACGGGCTTGTGCGATACAGTTTATATACCCCTCAGTATTACCCCTGTAAATGACAAACCGATTATCACTTTTACACCTATAATATTGCCAGAAGATTCAACAATATCAGTTTGTGCGACCATTT
>JAYTUR010000636.1:0-5346 GCA_043744475.1 Saprospiraceae bacterium
TTGTGCGCAACAAAAGGTGATTCAGAAATGGCAATTGAAGGATAAAGAAGGTGAAAATGTAACATATTGCGCTATCGAAAGTATCAAACTCAATCAAATGCAAATAGATTCTTTGTCCAATTTCTTGCTGAATTATAAAGTAACCATGAAAGGAGAGGTTTCATCTGGAATCATGGGTTGTTATAACCCGCGCAATGCGATTATTTTTCTGGACAAGTCTGATAATCCAATTAGATTTATTGAAATTTGTTTTGAATGTTTCCAAATGTATGGTTCTGATAAGGCTTTGGAAGATATGGTAAATAACCGTTTGTGCCTTGAAAAGTTATCAAAAATAAAGGATTTATTTACGTCTGTGGGCATCCATTATGGTACTGATATAAGGCACTAATCATATTAACCTCGTCGAAATTCAAAACTTCGACGAGGTTTTTAAGTCCAAAAATCTATTTCCCAACATAAGTCAACCGATAAATCTTATTGCCCCAATCGTCAGAAATCAGAAGAGAACCATCTAATGCCACTTGAACATCAACAGGACGACCAAAAAGGTCATCGTTTTTCTCAAACTTCACATACGTTTGCTCACCATAAGGATTGCCGTTTTCAAACAACACCTTCGTGACAGCATAACCGCCTTTGATACTCCGATTCCATGAGCCATGATACGCCACAAATGCATCGCCTTTGGCATTGGGGAATTGATTGGCATTATAAAAAGTCATACCATTGGGTGCATAATGCGACCCTGCTGCCCATGCCGGCGGGGTTGTTTTAGCTGCCCAATCCACAATATCTGGACGATTCATGTATTCATAACGCGGCAGACGATTGCCCGTAATGTAGGGATGACCATAGAAACCATCTTGTACATAATGGTTCATTTCGCAAGGTGGATTCCAATCGGTGATGGGTTTTCTGCCGTCTTTGTCCTTTTTTTCCATAATGTCACCGAAATTGTCGCTGCCATGATCCATGCCCCAAATCTCATTGGTGCCGGGACGCAAGACCAACTTCTCTGTATTCCGCAAACCACCGCAAAAGAGCTTTTTATCAGAGCCATCTAAGGCAAACGACCATATTTTCAAGCGCTCAGTTGCCGTTTCATCGTCAATATTGCCGCTGCAACCGATGGATGTATAGATGCGATTGTTCGAAATCAACACAGGTCGCCACCAATGCCCACCGCCCGCAGGCAGTTTTCCAGCAGGAATAACGGTAATGTCTTCGTCTGCCACACCGTCATTATTGGTATCGCGGGCTTTGAAAATAGCACCCGTTTCAGAATACCACAACCAGCCATCGTGCCAGTACATACCATGCACTTTTTTATGACCTTTTACAAAGGTGGTGACGGTCTCGTAATAGCCATCCTTGTCCTTGTCCCGACACGCTTTGATTTCACCTGCTTCGGGCAAAGAGACAAAAAGCACCCCCTCAGTATTCATCACTAAATCACGCGGATTGGTGATGTCTTTTTGCACAATCGAGAGTTTATACCCTTCGCGCACCCATATTTCAGGGCTTATCGTATCTTTTTGAGCAATCAAACAGGAGTTGAGCAACGTTGCCATAAAAAGCAACACTAAAAAATAGTTCTTCATATTTTATTAAATTTGTGAAATGAGTAAATCTTGTTGACCAATATCTTTTAACTATGCAACGCCCGATTATCAGTCGCCGCCAAACAAGCCTCTTTAAACGCTTCTGTATAAGTCGGATGCGCATGACTCATACGCGCTGCATCTTCTGCCGAAGCGCGGAATTCCATCAAAGCCACCGCTTCCGCAATCATATCCGCAGTACGTGGGCCGACCATGTGCACGCCGAGAATTTCGTCCGTTTCTTTGTGCGCCAACACTTTGACCATCCCTTCAGTATCCATACTCGCACGCGCACGACCGAGGGCTTTGAAAGGGAACTTGCCGACTTTGTAAGGCATCCCGTTTTCTTTCAATTGTTCTTCGGTATAACCCACCGCAGCGACTTCTGGCCACGTATAAACCACACCCGGAATCAACAGATAATTGATATGCGGCTTTTGCCCAACAATGGTTTCAGCTACGAAAACGCCTTCTTCTTCAGCTTTATGCGCCAACATCGCCCCTTTAACGACATCACCGATGGCATAAATGCCCGGCACATTGGTTTGCAAATGTGCATCTACTTCGATTCTGCCTTTATCATCTTTTACGACACCCGCATTTTCCAAACCGAGATTGTCGGTATAAGGACGGCGACCAATGGCGACGAGGCAATAATCCGCTTCGATGCTCAAAACATCTTCTGTGTCGCGTTTTTTATATTCTACAACGACCCCCTCAGTTGCTTCATCCTTCGCAATGACAGGCGTGACATTCGTAACAGCGTGTTTCAAATGAAATTCCATGCCCAAACCTTTCAAAGACTTTTGCAATTCCTTTGAACAATCGCCGTCCATACCCGCAATAATCCTATCCATAAACTCAATAACATGGATTTTTGTCCCCAAACGGGCATAAACTGAACCCAATTCCAAGCCAATCACTCCCGCACCAATAATGACCATAGACTTCGGCACTTCCGTAATATTCAAGGCTTCGGTAGAAGTGATGACACGTTTTTTATCATAATTAAAAGCCGCGGGTACAATCGGTTTTGAACCCGTCGCAATGATGGTTTTGTCGGTTTCAATCTCTTCCACCGAGCCATCTGCCTTTGTAATTGCTATTTTATTAGCCGTAACAAATGAACCATGACCTGTATAAACAGTGACTTTATTCTTTTTCATCAAAAACTCAACGCCTTTGCAGGTTTGGTCAACGACATCGTTTTTGCGTTTGACCATTTGCGGCATATTAACATCAATCGCTCCTTTTATGTCAATACCATGCGTGGTGAAGGTATGCGTCGCATTGTGATAATGTTCAGATGAATCCAAAAGGGCTTTTGACGGAATGCAACCCACATTCAAACAAGTGCCGCCAAGAGTCGAATAACGCTCAATAATAGCTGTTTTCAAGCCCAATTGTCCGCAACGAATCGCTGCAACATAGCCGCCGGGACCAGAACCAATAATCGTAACATCGTATTTCATAAAAGATGATTTTAAAGTGAAAAATGAAAAACCTTTTTACACCGACGGCGAAGTTTTGAACTTCGCCGTCGGTCTATAAACGCCCTGCAAAGGTAACGACCCCCTCAGTAATTTTAGGCATTTCTGTATTCATTTCTAAAAATTGAGCTTTGAAAAGGAGAAAAATATCGAGAGGGAGATTTGCCATGATTAAGTAAAATTATCCTTTTTTTTTGCAAAAGCCAATGGTAACTGTAAGGTAATGCGGCGTTTTTCACGGCATACACTGACGGCGAAGTACCAAACGTCGCCGTCGGTCATTTATTAATTAAATGTCTGCACCACTAAATCGTCTATCCACATCTTTTTATCACCTCCTGCGTTCCAAAAACGAATGGTAATGGTATCAAAATCCACATTCGGCACTTTAGCATCGAGCCAAACGGTGCGGGTTTCGTTGTCGCCCATCAAACGTTGCGGTCTGACCATATTGGTTCTAACGACATCATTCCCTTTTTTAAATTCTATGATGAATTGGGTCATTGCCCAGAAGTTACCTTCTTTGATGGTGGTGCGGAATGTGGCTTGTGCACGCAGCCACTTTTTGCTTTTTATACCCGATATACTGAGGGGGGGTATATTGTAATTGTCAGATGTTTGATGTACCGCATCAAGGTAAAGCCAACGATTGCCGTCTATGATTTCAGTATTTTGTAAAGAATCTCCTTCAAAATGATGTTCAAATACTGTATCTAAGTCTGTGGCATCTGTCAACATAAACGGCAAATCATACTTATTATCAAGCAACTTCTGTGCTTCAAGCGGCACGTCCCAACGTCCGATGATGCGCCGCAGATAGGCTTGAGTCGTCTCGTCCCGCCACAAACCGCCTTGATGCGCTTGATAGACCCACCATAAATTGAGGTAAAGGCAGACAACAACAGCGATACCAAACAGGTATTGCCGTGTTTTTTTATCAAAAACACTGGATAAGAAATAGGCAAAAGGCAAGGCGAGCATGGGCATCACTTGTATCATCTGTCGTTGCCCGAGGCTGCCGCCGTACCACCAAATATTGTGGGCAAACGACACGTATATAAATAGGAGTATAAATAGAAAATTAGCCCAAAACAAGTCGCGCTGCTTCTGATACAAATGGTAAAACCCAACCAATGAGAACAACATAATGGGCGTATAAACCAACCATCCCCGCCTTGAACTAAACAACCCATCAACGACGTGCGGATGTCCCCATTCCATCCAATCCTCTTTGCCATAGCTGTTATACAAAAAATGACCCGACGACCATTTCCAATACAACAACTGAATAGAACCCAATGCCCCAATGATGATAGCCGTCAATAGGAATTTAGAAAAATGGGTTTTAATAAAAAAAAAGCGATTTTCAAGCGTTTTTTTATCAAAAACGCCCCATAATAAAGGTGTCATAACCACAATCAACTCCGTCGGACGCGACAACGCCGCTAAACCAATGCACACACCGATACTTGCTGCCGTACTCATTTTAGGACGTTCATAAAACTTTATCGTTTGCCACAACATCAAAGTATAAAGGGTGAAAATATAGGTATGCGTCATGGCAGAACTAATCGCCGCATATTCCAAGTAGTTTGTGGTGAACACATAAAGCAACAAAACACCGGCAACTACCCCCTCAGTATTTTGGGCATTTGGCAAGACTTTGAGCAGCAATTTTCTTAAATACCACAGCCCCACAAACGACCATAACAGACTCCAAAAACTAATCGCAAACTGATAAGGCGCAGAAAATCCATCCGCCGCAAAGCCCAAAGGTGCTGCCAACGCATGAGCCACAAAAAACGCAGGTGCGTACATAATAGCCATACCCGACGTGTATTTCATCACCAAATTGCCATTCGTCGAAGGCAAAGCCGAATAGAACCCACCGCCTTGTGGTTGATATTGGACATCAATCGCTTCGTGGAAAGCCACTTTTTTTACATCTTTATAAATGAAAATAGCTGGTAAGTAATAGTAATAGCCACAAACATCGTAGCTCAAAGTGGCTTCACCACCCGACTTTTGCCATTTTGGATAAAAAGACAAGTTGGCATACGTCAAAACAGCGATGCAAAAGAAATAGGCAATTTTGGAAGGTGTCATTGTTTTGTTCTGTTTTGTCGGAAATGTCGTTATTATTTTCGCTTTGGCAAAACAGACCCATCAGTATTTTTTATCTTTTCACTTATTATAAGTGCTTGATAGAGATAGTGCAACTTAAAAGAGTGGTCATTTTGAACCTATTTTAA
>JAYTUR010000637.1:0-5337 GCA_043744475.1 Saprospiraceae bacterium
AATAAAGATTGTTGTTCGGTTTTAAAAAAGTTGGCATAGTATTTGTTAATTAAATAATATGATTGATGCTAAACTTTTAGCCGTTCTAAAAACCGATTATTTATTCTGACGATGATTTTACGCAATGATTAATTTCAATCTCTGTTATAAAATTGTCTTTATTACGCGGGTTAGCTTGTTGGTTGTTCCAAAGATTGTTTAATCAACAAGCAGACCCTCTTCCAAAATGACTTAAAAATAGTGTTTGTTCATAGTGTTTGTTTTTTGTTTTGTCCCTGTCCAATAACTTGGCAGGGTTTTTTTTTGTACCTACTATTGTTTTGTATAGCTGTATGATTAATAAAGAGGTGAACGTTGACATTCAGCGTTCACCTCTTTATTAACCATACAGCTATACAACCATTAAACCATTACTTAACCTCAACAACCTGAACTTGATAAATCAAGACCGAATGAGGTGACACAACGACCTTACCATCTTCAAAAGGCATTGCTCCATAAGCTAATCGCGAAGGAATGAGTATATAACCTTCTGCCCCTGTATTGAAAAATTGTAAGCCTTCTTCTAAACCTGCAACCAGTTTACCTTCGCCAATTTTCACTGTTTTTGGCAATTTATCCTTTGTTTCATCAAAAACACGGTCACTTAACAGCATCGCATTATAGTGAAAAGTGACTTTACTGCCTTCTTTTGGCATATTACCACTTCCTTGTTTTGTTACAATATAACTCAAACCCGATTCCGTCCGATTTACTTTTAGACGGTGCAAAAGTGCGTAATCGTTGATGTGTTTTTTGTCCGTTTCAAATTGTTGAGCTGAGCGATTATCAAACATTTTGCGCTGTTTGTCTTCAAGGTTGCGAAGATGTCCTTCATATTGACTTTTATTCAACACTTCAACTAGTTCAATATCATAGATTAATGGCGAATTCGGCGGTATGGCACTACCAATACCGTCTGAACTATAAGCCAAATACGCAGGAATATAAAGCGTGGCTTTCGTCCCTATTTTGAGTTTTTGAATGGCTTTATTCCAACCCTCGATGACCTGCCCATTGCCCAATTGAAAAACATAAGGCTCATCTTTTGGTGATTCGTCAAACACTTTGCCACTCAATAATTTACCGACATATCGAATTTTTACGTAATCACCTTGACGAGGTATTTGACCTACCCCCTCAGTAATCATGGAGTAAAAAATACCTTCTCTCATTTTTTCAGCTTTAAGATTTTTATTGGAAAGGAAACCTTCGATGCTCAAACTATCGCCTGCAAAAGTGGGTGTGATACCCCTCAGTATAAGACCAAGAATGATGAGAATTTTGAATTGTTTCATTGAATAGTACGTTTACCTTTTTCTTGCGAAAAAGAATTGAATTAAAAAGAGTTTAAAAGCTATAGAACGAAAACAAAAGCATATACAATGCCAAATACGGTTAAAAGCATAAAAACAAGGTATAAAAACAAGCCATTTCTCGTTTTTACACCTTGTTATATGCTTTGATTGTTCTCACGTGGTCAGCATATCAGCAAAACCTTTTAGGCTATCAAACTGAAAATCAGGCTTTACAGAAGAAGCGTCTTCACCTTTACCTTCAATAAAAACCTTGACCATGCCGAGACGTGCGCCAAATTCCATATCGCTGATAGAATCGCCAACAATGACCGAACGTCTGAAATCAATTTCTGGAAAATCTGCTTTGGCTTGCATAGCCATGCCTGTTTCAGGCTTGCGATTAGGCGATTGAGAGTCGGGTTTGTCGGGACAATAATAAATTTTATCAATCCTTCCATCCAGCAAATCAATGGTTTTCATCATGTGCTTATGCACAAGTTGCAGTTGTTTTTCCGTCATCAAACCTTTGCCAATACCTGCTTGATTGGTCACGACAACGATGCGCCCAAAAATACCGCTCAATCTTTCCATAGCCTTGATAGTACCGGGAATAAAGGAAAAATCATCTACTTTAGTGATATAACCGCCTTCTTCGCGTTCATTAATAACGCCATCGCGGTCAAGGAATAATGTCCATGAGTTGTCGAATTTCATTCGTTTTAAACTATTTTTTGGTTAAAAATTGAGAAAACCATCAGTCATAGCTTTCCAAGTGAATCGTTTTTTATTTTCAATTACGCTATTTGTAAAATCGTTGAGCCTATCATTTCCATAAAAATCAATTAAGGCATCGGCAATATACTGAGGGGTCGGTTCAACGACATAACCCGCTTCGCCATGCGGTACTATTTCAGGTAAACCACCAACATTCGTCACTATCATCGGTTTTTCAAAATGATAAGCGACTTGCGAAATACCGCTTTGTGTTGCCGTCCGATAAGGTTGAACGACCAAATCGGCTGCGCCAAAATAGTAACGCACCTCGTCAGATGGAATAAAATCAGACCTCAAAATCACTTGTTGCGCAATACTTTGCGAAGATATTAAGTTTTTGTAAAAATCCGCATCGTCATAAAATTCTCCAGCAACAATCAGCTTAATATTTAACTTTTTGACCCCCTCAGTATTTAAGGCTTCTAACAACAAATCAAGCCCTTTATAATGTCGTATAAAGCCAAAAAAGAGGATATAACGTGTATCGGCAGGTAAATTTAGGTGTTTCAAAGCATCTTCTCGACCTACTTTTACCCCATAATTATCATAAATCGGATGTGGAATATAGGCAGTTGGTTTGCTTGAAAAAGACTTCATTTCTTCTTCAACTGCCCTTGACATCACCACAAAAGCATCGCAAGCTGAAGCAAAATACTGCGCCAAAGGTCGGTCGCCCAAACGTTTTTCATGTGGAATGATATTATCAATCAAACCAATAATTTTTGAATGACCATTGCGTTTTATCAACCTTAAAATCGTTCCCAATGACGGACCCATAAACGGCAACCAAAAGCGGCAAATGACGATATCGGGCTTCATTTTTTGGATTTTCAAACCAACGGACAACCAATTGAATGGATTGATAGCATTTATAAGTATTTGAATATCAATATCTTTGGGCGCAGGGTCGCTTGTGTATTGCGTCTTACCGGGGAATAAAAAATTGGGATATTGCAAACTGAACGTGATAATGGTCACGTGATGCCCTTCTTCTTGAAATGCCCGAGCCAATCTTTCGTCAAAAGTTGCTAAACCACCACGCAAAGGATGTGCAGGTCCTATGATTACGATATTTTTTACCATTTTTGCGGTTTGATACTGTTGAGGTACGAAATCCCGATAAAGGCGGGAGGGGTAAAATTACAGTTTTGAGTTTAAGATTCTATTGATTAATAATTTTTTTTTGAACACAGATTAGACTGATATGACTGATATGACTGATTTACAATGATTTTTTTCTAACAGAACCACAAAAGAAAATCAGTGTAAATCAGTCATATCAGTCTAATCTGTGTTCAAAAAATCTATATATAAAAACTATTTTACTAAAAAAATAATAAAATGTTGCACATAAAAATTGGAACAAAAATATTTTCATTTATTTTTATTGTGTTGATTACCAATAACTTACAAGCGCAAAGCCGTTTTGGTGGTGGCATTGTAGTAGGCTTTAATGCTTCCCAAATGGATGGTGATCAAGCGGCAGGCTTCTCAAAAGTCGGTGCAAATGTCGGTTTACAAGCCACTATTCAACTTGACGAAGTAGGTAAATGGCTTTTAACGACTAATATGTTGTACAGTCAAAGGGGCAGCCGTTCGAGTCAAAATGATCCTGGCCCCATTCGTTCGGCTTCGCTCAATTACCTTGAAGTGCCTGTGACCATCAGTTACCGAGATTGGAAAGTGACGGACAAAAGCGGACAGGATTTCTATAAAGTCTATTTCACCGCTGGATTGAGTTATGGACGCTTGTTTAACTACAAAATTAGCGACAATTTCACGCATCCAAAGGCAGTTTGGGACGTTTTTGAGAAAAATGACATCGCTTACACAGGTGGTTTGTCTTACTATGTCAACCGCCATTGGGGTTTTAATTGGCGTTATACACGGTCAGCCAATTTTCTTTTTAACCCTAAAAAACATTTAGACAATGTGGCTTTGAGTAGTTATACCGCCTTACAAGTCTATTTTTTGACGTTTCAAACTGTGTGGATGTTTTGATTTTAAGTTACAAAATAGACCACTGAATGGACGGATACGACAGATTTACATTGATTTTTTATAGAAACAATCTAATCTCAAAAAAAAATCAATGTAAATCTGTCGTATCCGTCCATTCAGTGGTCTATTTTGTCATCAATTAAAAGTGCTGCCACCCTTGCGCCACAATCGGATGCACATTGCCGCCTTTTGTATGCAATTTAATACCGTCTTCCTTTGGCACAATTTCTCCTGCCATATAAATATCAGGTAGGTATTTGAGTTTTTCAGCATCAGAAGGGTCAATGGTAAACAGTAATTCATAGTCCTCTCCACCACTCAAAGCGCACGTAATGGGATCAAGTTTGAAGTTAATTGCCATCATTTGCGCATCGGGATGAATCGAAACACCCGTCTCTTCGATGTAGGCACCAACACCCGATTGATGACAAATGTGGTGTAATTCAGAAGCTAAACCATCAGAAATATCCATCATTGAGGTCGGTTTTATACCGTTAGCAGCTAAGGCTTCGATGATGTCTTTCCGGGCTTCGGGCTTCAAAATCCTGCCGACGAGGTAGGTTTGTTGCTCCAAATCAGGTTGCAATGCAGGGTTGTCGAGGTAGAGTTGCTTTTCTCTTTCAAGAATTTGCAGACCTAAATAAGCTGCACCCAAATCGCCCGAAATACAAATAATATCACCCACTTTTGCGCCATTGCGATAGACCAAACTGTCCTTTTCGCCTTGCCCAATGGCTGTGACGCTGATGACGAGACCACGTGGTGAAGAAGTCGTGTCGCCACCCACCAAATCCACATCATAGGTTTTGCAAGCGGCGTAAATGCCTTCATAAATTTCCGAAACGGCTTCGACGGAAAAACGGTTTGAAATGGCAATCGAGACGGTCACTTGCTTCGGTTGCGCATTCATGGCGTAAATATCTGAGAGATTCACGACTATGGCTTTGTAGCCCAAATGCTTCAAAGGCGTGTACATCAAGTCGAAATGAATGCCTTCAACAAGCAAATCGGTGGAAACAACGGTCAATTTGTCGCCATTGTCAATGACGGCTGCATCGTCGCCAATACTTTTAATGGTAGAAGGATTGACTGTTATGTTGTTTTTTGCTAAATGCTCGATTAAGCCAAATTCACCGAGTGAGCCGATTTCTGTACGGGTTTGTTCAGACATGATTTTTTTTTTTGACCACTGATTGGGCTGATACGATAGATTTACGCTGATTTT
>JAYTUR010000638.1:0-5329 GCA_043744475.1 Saprospiraceae bacterium
CATAAAAAAGTATCTTTGCTTTGGATTTTTAATACAATTGGATAGAATCATGGAAAAAGAGTTCAACATAACAGGTACTTGTTACCCTGCCCAACACTATATGGCAGACACCTCGAAGAAGTTTGATAAAACGTTTGCTCTGATAAAGAAAGGAAAATATTTCATCATCAACCGCCCCCGTCAGTATGGCAAAACAACCATGTTGCAAACCATCAGCAATACCCTTAAAAAGTCCGACGAATACCTTGTTTTTCAGATTAGTTTTGAAGGGATTGGAGACATTATTTTCAATGATGAAGCCGTTTTTTCAAAAGGTTTTGTTGAGGTTTTGGCAACTTATGCCAAATATGTCATTCCTGATTTAGAACCGTGGCTTAACGAGGCGGCACTTCGTACAAACAGTATGAAAACTTTATCGGACACCATCACACAGTTGGTTTTATATGTGGACAAAAAAATCGTATTATTGATAGATGAAGTGGATAAAAGCAGTAACAATCAAGTGTTTGTGAGCTTTTTGGCGATGTTGCGCGATAAATTTTTGCAGCAGAACGTGATTAAAACCTTTCATTCAGTCGTCCTTGCAGGTTTGCATGACGTAAAAACGTTGAAACTGAAATTGCGCCCGGAAGAGGAACGTAAGTACAATTCGCCTTGGAATATTGCCGCTGATTTTAAGGTAGATATGAACCTTTACTCCGACGAAATAAAACCGATGCTTGATGACTACGTCGCTGAAACAGGCGTGACGATGGATACACAGTGGGTCGCAGAACGCCTTTTTTATTACACTTCTGGCTATCCGTTTTTGGTGAGTAAATTGTGTAAAACGATAGCAGAAGAGATTGTACCCGACAAAGCAGAAAAGACATGGGCAGAAGAAGATATTGAAACATCTGTACGGCTTTTATTGAGGGAACGTAATACCAATTTTGACAGTCTGATTAAAAATTTGGAGAACAATAAAGCTTTGTACGACTTTGTGTATCAAATACTTATGGAGGGTGAAGTTGTATCTTATAATTCTGATGAACCGTTGATAGAATTGGGTCTTATGTTCGGTATTTTTAAGCAAAATGGACAAATTAAAATCCAAAATCGAATATATGAGCAGCGATTGTATAATTATATGGAGGCTAAAACAACCGTAGCCATGTTATCAAAATACAATTATGCCAATCATTTTGTCTTGAATAATGACGCATTGGATATGCCTTCAGTCCTTTTGAAGTTTCAACAGTTTATGAAAGAAGAATACAACGAAAAGGACAAATCATTTTTGGAACAAAATGGGCGTTTAGTGTTTTTATCGTTTCTGTCTCCTATTTTGAATGGCAAAGGTCATTCGTTTAAAGAAGTGCAAATTTCCGAAGAAAAACGGTTGGACATCGTTGCGACTTATAATCAGCACAAATACATCATCGAATTGAAGCGGTGGTACGGTGAAGTCTATCACGAAAAAGGTATTGGGCAATTGACGGAATACCTTCATAATCAAGGTGTTAACACAGGGTTTTTGATCATTTTTGAATACAATAAAGTTAAATCGTGGCATCATGAGTGGATTGAGCGCGATGGTAAACGGATTTTTGCGGTTTGGGTGTAAGGATTGTTTGTATATCTAACACCTATTATTTTAAACCGAAAAGGGCAATCGAGTGTTATCTTGGTTGCTCTTTTTATTCAAACAACGATAAAAATTCCAACACCTTGACAATCAACATCTTTTGGTTTCGCCGCGACTTACGCCTCAATGACAATGCAGGACTCTACCATGCCTTAAAAAGCGGTCAACCTGTTTTACCTATTTTTATTTTTGATAAAAATATACTCGATGACTTAGATGACCGCACCGATGCACGGGTCACTTTTTTGCACGATACCTTAACGGAATTGAAAGCAGAATTGGAGGCATTAGGCTCGACGCTGCTTGTGCTGTACGGTAAGCCTATGGACGTTTGGCAAAACCTAACAACGCAATTCAATATAGAAACGGTTTTTACAAACCATGATTATGAGCCTTACGCCTTGCAACGTGACAAAGCGGTTAAAGAACTATTGGCTTCAAAAGACATTGGTTTTCAAACATTTAAAGACCACGTTATTTTTGAATATTCAGAAGTGACAAAAGACGATGGCTTACCTTATACGGTTTTCACGCCTTATAGTCGTAAGTGGCGAACGAAGTTAGAAAGCCATTTGGAAGAGCATAATGGGCAACAGATGTCATTCTATTTGAAGCCTTATCCAACAGAGAAATACTATTCATCATTACATACCCCCCTCAGTATAAATGCCATCCCGACCTTAGAAAGTATGAATTTTAAGCGGTCAAGTATCGTTATTCCTTCAAAAACAATTGCTCGTAGTGTTGTTAAAAACTATGACAAAACGCGTGATTATCCTGCTTTGGCACAAGGCACATCTCGTTTGGGCATACATTTTCGCTTCGGTACAATATCCATTCGTGAAAAAGCGAGGGCCGCACAAGGCTTGAACGAGACCTATCTGAATGAGTTGATATGGCGTGATTTCTATTCGATGATTACGCAACATTTTCCACATATTGGCGAAGGAAGGGCGTTTCGACCTGAATATGATTTGATAAAATGGGAAAATGATGAAACACAGTTCAAAAAATGGTGCGATGGCAAAACAGGTTATCCGCTTGTAGATGCGGGTATGCGTGAATTGAACACCACTGGACACATGCACAACCGCGTGCGTATGGTCGTTTCCAGTTTTTTGACCAAACACTTGTTGATAGATTGGCGTTGGGGTGAGGCGTATTTTGCTAAAAAACTGTTGGATTACGATTTTGCTTCTAATAATGGTGGTTGGCAATGGGCTTCGGGCAGTGGCACAGATGCCGCGCCATATTTCCGCATATTCAATCCAGAAGCCCAACTGCAAAAGTTTGATAAAGATGGCGCATACACACGACGTTGGGTGCCAGAATGGTTGACCCCTCAGTATCCGCGCCCAATTGTTGACCATAAAGCCGCAAGGGAAAAGTGTTTGGCGACTTATGCGGCGGCGTTGAAAAAGTGATGTAAAGATGTAGTTTTACACTTTGTTATCACTGTTTTAAATGACAACACAATGAAAATCAAAGATATAACACAGTTTTTAGAAACAATTGCCCCCCCTCCCTACCAAGAGGGTTATGACAACGCAGGGCTGATTGTAGGCGACCCAACGGCAGAAGTAACAGGCGTTTTGGTCTGTCTCGATTCCATCGAAACGATTATTAACGAAGCGATTGAGCGCGGTTGTAACCTTGTTGTGGCGCACCATCCGATTGTTTTCAAGGGTTTGAAACGTTTTACGGGCAAAAACTATGTGGAACGGACGGTTATTAAAGCCATAAAAAACGATGTAGCAATTTATGCGATTCATACCAATTTAGACAATGTTTTGCAGTTAGGCGTAAATACAAAAATTTGTGAACGTTTGGGTTTGACAAATTGCCGCATCCTTGCACCTAAACGTCAAACATTGATGAAGCTAACAACGTTTGTGCCGCGCCCTCAAACGCAAGATGTATTGAACGCCCTGTTTGCCGCCGGTGCGGGACAAATCGGTGCGTATAAAAATTGCAGCTTTCGTACTGAGGGGGTCGGCACTTTCCGTCCGACAGGTGATGCAAACCCAACGATTGGCGTTTTAGACAAAGATGAATCGGTTGCAGAAGCCCGAATTGAAGTGATTTTTGACCAATTCTTAGAAAAAAAAGTCCTTTCTGCTTTGCGTCAAGCACATCCTTATGAAGAGGTCGCTTATTATTTGCATGTTTTGGAAAATGAAAATATGTCAGTCGGGAGTGGCGTGATTGGCGAAATTAGTAGCGATGTCGTTGAAAATAGTAGAATTACTGAGGGGGTATCTGAAATGGATTTTCTCATACATTTAAAAGAAAAAATGGCTGTTTCCTGCATTAAACATACGGCTCTTTTAGGCAAAACAATTAAAAAAGTAGCGGTTTGTGGCGGGGCGGGTGGCTTTTTGCTCAATCATGCGATAGCGGCGGGTGCAGATGTTTTTATCACAGCGGACTACAAATACCATGAGTTTTTTGATGCCGATGGTAAAATTGTGATAGCTGATATTGGACATTTTGAAAGTGAACAGTTTACAATTGACTTGTTAAATGACGTTTTACAAAAACAATTTGATAAATTAAAAGTTTTTTCTACAAAAAACATCACAAACCCCGTTAATTATCTGTAAATTTGCGGGCTTTTTTCAGAGTAAATGCTTTTCAACTCAAAACGTGACCCATTACTCTGTGCTTCAACGACTAAAAAAATTTAAAATAATATGGCAACAGCAAAAAATAGTAAAGAACTGACGACGGCGGAAAAACTACGCCAACTATACGAACTCCAATTGATTGACTCTGAATTGGACGAACTCCAAAACATGAAAGGCGAATTGCCGATGGAAGTCAATGACTTAGAGGACGACATCGCTGGTTTGGAAACACGCACGCAAAAGGCTGACCAGGCTATGGCGGAATTAGATCTTGAAATCAAGAAGCAAAAAGAAAACACTAAAATGGCAGAAGCATTGATTGAGCGGTATAAAAAACAGCTTGACAATGTGAAAAACAATCGCGAATTCGATGCCTTGAACAAGGAAATCGAGTTGCAACAATTGGATATTCAGTTAGCCGACAAGCGCATTCGCGAAGCCCAACGCAATTCAGAAGCGAAGAAAGAAACGTCTGATGTAGCGCGCAAACGCCTTGAACAGAAGTTGAAAGAACTTGAAACAAAAAAGGTAGAATTGCAAAAAATCCTTGAAAAAACAGAAAAAGAAGAGGAAAAACTGCGCAAAAAGTCTGATAAAGCCCGTAAAACGATTGAAGACCGTTTGTTGAAATCGTATGACAGAATTCGCACTTCTTACCGCAATGGTTTGGCAGTTGTGTCTGTTCATCGGAGTTCATGCGGCGGGTGTTTCAACCACATTCCACCGCAATTGCATTTGGAAATTGGTTTGCATAAAAAAATCGTTGCTTGTGAGCACTGCGGACGTATTTTAGTAGAAGACAGCATCATGGAAGAAGAAGTTGTTTCTTAAAAAGACAACTAAGAGCGAAAAATACAAGGGGCAAGGTGCGGTTAGACGTGTTTTGCCCCTTACTTTTTACATCACAATTGTAGTTTTTTATGATTTTAATTAAAAGAAAATATCATAATAAATTTTAGCTCAAATGACCTTATATTCCTTATATGATTCAAAAAAAACACAATTTTTTGAACTACATAAGGAATATAAGGTCATTTAAGAAACTGTTTTAAAACTTACTTCTCACTGTTTCTCG
>JAYTUR010000639.1:0-5306 GCA_043744475.1 Saprospiraceae bacterium
TCAATCGAAAAGACGGTTTCATCGGTACAGGTTTAAAAAGAGGGGACGATGTGGAATTTGTTTCAGATTGTTCTGATATTGATGAAATCATTGCGTTTAGAAAAGATGGTAAATTTCAAGTTGTCAAAGTTGCTGATAAGGTTTTCGTCGGCAAAGACATCATTCATGTAGCGGTTTGGCGTAAAGGAGATGAGCGGACAACCTATAACCTTATTTATTTAGATGGCAAATCAGGGACAAGTTATGCGAAACGTTTTAATGTAACGGCGATTACAAGAGCCAATGAATATGATTTGACACAAGGTAATCCAAACTCAAAAATTTGGTATTTTACAGCAAATCCGAATGGTGAATCGGAAGTTGTGTCCGTTCAGTTGACCCAAAGTTCAACGGCAAAAATCAAACGTTTTGATTTTGATTTCGAAACTTTGTCCATCAAAGGACGTGCTTCACAAGGCAATATTGTTACGAAATACCCTGTGCGAGAGGTGAAGCAAAAGACCGTAGGTAAGTCAACATTGGGTGCAAAACGAATATGGTTCGATGATATTACAGGCAAATTGAATGATACTGAAAGAGGTCGTTTGATTGGTGAGTTCGATACAGGCGATAATATTCTGATTCTATACAAAGACGGTTCATTGGAAACTTGTGAAGTGGATTTGGTGAAGCATTTTGAACTCAACGACATATTGTATCTCGGCAAAGTGGAAGTACATACAGTTGTGACGACGGTTCATTTTGATGGCAATAAAGGTTGGACAATGGTTAAACGTTTTAAAGTTGATGGTATTAAAATCAATGAAAGGTTGAGCTATTTGACTGACCATAAGAAGTCGCAAATGCTTTTCGTATCTGTAAAACCTAAGCCATGTATCAATTATGCGATAAAAATGGGCTCTAAAAAAATGGATGGTGGCGAGGTTAGTCTTGCTGAATTCATTGATATTAAAGGTTGGAAAGCGCTTGGCAACAAATTGAGTGACCAAAAACTATTAGATGTCAAAGAAGTTATTCGTAAAGAAGAGCCTGATTCTACAATAGAATCTTAAGTTGAACCTATCGAAAATGACGACGACAACGGGGAAATAACTAAATCTAACTCTCGTTTTCAAGCAGGAGATACAATAGAATTTGATTTTGGTGATTGAAAAGTTCCACGTAGAACAATGAAAAAAGCCTCACGTTTATGACGCGAGGCTTTTTTCATTGTTCTACGTGGAACTTTAATAGTTCTGAATCAACCAATCTTTGAATGGTTTGAAGTCTGTTCCTATCTTAGTAGCCACTTTTTCTTTATCCGCAAGGTTTGCCAATCGCTCTGGAATAGCAATTTTTTGTTCTAAAATGCTTTCCATATCGTCTAAGAACTTAGTTGGATGGGCAGTTTCTAAGACCACGCCTACCACATCATTCTCTTTTTGATACTGTTTTAAAGCCAAATATCCGACTGCCCCATGTGGGTCTATGATGTAATTATACTTCTGAAATACCTCTTTGACACCCTCTTTTGTAGCCTCATCGTTAAAAGTATATGCCTTTATTTCCTTTGTCATATTGTTCCACGTAGAACTATAAAGGTCTAACATACGTGCGAAATTAGAAGGATTGCCGACATCCATAGCATTTGAAAGCGTTCTTACTGAGGGGGTCGGTTTGTATTCACCCGTCTCTAAATATTGCGGTACAACATCATTCGCATTGGTAGCTGCTATGAATTCATGGACGGGTAAGCCCATTTTTTTGGCAAAAAGACCCGCCGTAAGGTTACCAAAATTGCCAGAAGGAACACTAAAAACTAAGGGTTTGCCCTTTGTATCAAGCTGTTTATAGGCTTCAAAGTAGTAGAAACTTTGGGGTATTAAGCGGGCAATATTGATAGAATTAGCTGAACTCAAACGGATTTTAGAGGTCAAAGTATCATCTAAAAAGGCTTGTTTGACTAAGGCTTGACAGTCATCGAATGTGCCATCTACTTCTAATGCGGCAATATTTTTGCCCAATGTCGTCAATTGTTTTTCCTGCAACATACTTACCTTGCCCGAAGGATAAAGTATAACGACCTTTATACCCAATGTTTCATAGAACCCTGCGGCTACTGCCCCACCCGTATCGCCTGAAGTAGCGACTAAAATGACCAATTCTTGATTGTCATTTTGATTAAAATATGACATCAATTGCGCCATAAACCGTGCGCCAAAGTCCTTAAATGCCAATGATGGACCATGAAATAACTCTAAAATATGTGTCGTATCATCAAGTTTGACAACAGGTGCGGGGAAATCAATGGCTGATTCGACGATATTTTTTAAATCTTTTTCAGGTATTGCATCCCCTATCATTGTCTTTGCCACTTCAAAAGCAATGCTTTGAAATGAATGATCTTTTAGATTTTTAATGAAATCGGGCGACAATTGAGGAATATTTTCGGGCATATACAGACCATTATCTTCTGGTAAGCCCTTAAATACAGCTTCTTTCAGTGAGACAAATTTTGTCTGATTTTTTGTGCTATAAAGTTTCATTGTTTGATTTTGACGTTTATTTCTAAGCGAAATTTAATTAGTAATAAAAAAAAGTTCTACGTGGAACACGATTCTTTTAATTAATTCGTGTTCCACGTAGAACTATAAAGCAAATTAACACAAAATAGTACCTTTCATATTGATGGGTGAAATGTACAATTCACATTCAATTTTATGTTTTTGATAAATCTTTTGCATCGCTAAACCTGCATTTTCTGCCACCAAACTGTTTTCAGACAAAGCAAAAATAGAAGGTCCAGAGCCTGAAATAGAGCAACCTAATACCCCCTCAGTATAAGCCGCCTCTTTTATTTCAAAAAAGTGTGGAATGAGAGAAGCGCGTTGAGGTTCAATAATCACGTCAACTAAGGAACGACGAATAAGGTCAAAATCAGAATTAAACATCCCGATGATGAATGCTCCCATGTTTGCCGTTTGTTTGACGGCATTTTTGAGAGATACTTCCGTTTTGAGCATTGCCCGAGCTTCCTTCGTCAAGACTTCTACTTTGGGATAAATGACGGTTGCATACATGCCTCGTGGGACATGTATGCGATGTACATCATTCGTTGCGGAATCTCTTACAAGCGTAAAACCGCCTAAAAGCGATGGCGCAACATTATCTGCATGGATTGCACCACTGGCAATACTCTCGCCTAAGACAGCGAATTCAAGTAAATCACGCTTTTCTAAAGGGCGACGCAACAATTCATTAATGACAAAAACAGCTGCTGCTGCACTGGCTGCGCTTGAACCTAAACCTGAACCGAAAGGCATTTTCTTATGAATTTCCATTTCGATGCCACGTTTTGATTCGCCTAAATGCTCAAGCAGCTTCAATGCGGCAAAACCTGCAGTATTTTTTTCTGCTCCGTAAGGCAGTTTACCGCCCGTTATTTTTGTGATGCGCAAACCAGGCTCATCAGAAAAACGAGCAATAATTTCGTCACCAGGTTTTTCTAAAGCGAAGCCTAAAACATCAAAACCACAAGCTACGTTTGCAACACTGGCGGGTGCGAATACTTTGATGCCCGTTTTGTTTTTTGTTGAAGTAATAATAGTCGGATTAGACATTTCCATATTTTTGGCAATTTTGACCCTCTCAGTATTTTGAATGATTTAGGCACTCAAAAACACGTTTGTTCCACGTAGAACAATGCAGGGTATAAAAAAAGAATTGAGATGTGTTAACACCCCAATTATTTACTGATTAAGTGGCTGCAAAGTTACGTGGAATATTCACTAAATTCATATGACCTTTTAAGATTTTATATCTTTTAGAAAAAGCATTCAACACGAAACAAAAAAAGGTTCGTAATCTTGCGACATACGAACCTTTTTTATTGAATTTTGAATTTATTGGAACTTTCGTTTTAAGAACCAAGTATTGTCGTTGAGTGTAAAACCAAGATTGATTCTAAAATAATTTTCAGAAACTATCTTAGTTTTTAATTGACCATATTCTAAGCCCACATTCATATAAGACATTTGTTGACCACGACCAACGCGCAAAGGTAAACACATACCCAACGAGCCTGCTGTATTTGTTACTTGCTCACCACCTAAACTGCGGGGGTCTGTGCCTGTATGAAAACCAACGCGCCACCGCACTTTTTCTTCTTCGGATTTCAACTTATTTTTATCCAAAATAAATTCAACGCCCGCTGAAAGTTGATAGGCATCTGAAAGCGTTTCGGGTTTTGCATCGTTTTTATATTGACTCCATTTTGAAGCCTTGTACTCTATACCACCTTTAAACAATAAACCATTTTCGTACATAACACCTGCGCTGTATTCAGAAGGTAAAATACCCGTACCAGCTTTATTAGTATAGCTCGTAACGGAGTCAACCAAAGTACCCAAAACACGATTATAATAACGGTTCGATTTCGTTGTAAAATTTGTTGAAGGATTGCCATAGACACCGAAGACGATATGCTTTCTATCTCCTTGATCCATTGGTTTTTTCTTAGGGTCAAGTGTAATGTCATATTGTAAACCTGCATTCCATGTTAAACCTCTAATCGTGAAATCGTCTTCGAAATAGTTGGCATAACTCACAGCTAATTTATCTCCTAAAATAGATTGACGAATCGAGCTAATTTTTCCAAAAACATAACCAACATTGACACCCAATGAAAGTCCTTTGTAACTAACGCCGTTTCCTAACATGCCGCGATATGTGCCACCGCTGCCAACAAAAAAATTGGTCAAAGTTGATGAGTCCAATGTATTTTGCGCAGGTGTGATGGTATTGATATTATAACCTACCGTACTGTATGGCATCAGGCTTAAACCCATGCCCCACCGAACAGCACGGGGCTTACGGTCAAGTACTTCATTGATGACACTGTAAGTCGGAAAAGCTAAAGCAAGGTTGTTGAGATTACCACTCCACGCAGAATTGTTGCTACCTTTAGTTTCTACTTTGGTATTTTTTGCGTAAAGACCCACTTCATAAGCGGTTGTCCTCAAAGAGGGCAATGAAGCGGGGTTAAATGGGTTGAAATGGAATTTATCACGAAAGGCTGCCGTCATGCCGCCGATACCTGCATTAGAAGCAAAATACTGCGGGTTGATATTACCGATGCCGTAGCGAGATAACAGTGAATTTTCGTTAGGCTGATTTTGTTTATAATTATTGTCAATAATTTGTGCATTTGTATTTAAAGCACTGATTGTCAATAAAATAAAAAAGTTAATTTTCTTTAACATTATATTTTTTTTACTTCAGATGAGTAACGATTATAAAAATCGTTCTCGTTTATTTTAATTGAAAAT
>JAYTUR010000640.1:0-1380 GCA_043744475.1 Saprospiraceae bacterium
TAAATTTTACTCGTGTTTTTCAAAGCACGAGCGGCTTGATACTGAGGGGGCTCCCGCATCTCTGCATCTGTTTTGTAAATAGGTGTCCAACGGGTGTAAGATGTATCGTTTGAGCAGGTGTCTTTAATACAACCTTGAAAACCAATCGCGAGAAATGCACACACAACGGAAATGGAAAAGAGAATCTTTTTCATGTTTCAATCTTTTTTTAGTTTAAAAATCTTGTTTGCCCTTATAGACAGGGCAGTTGGTGGGAAAGGTTGGGTTGGGGTTGGAATTTTTTTCAAACAGATAGAAACATAGGCACTTAGTTTTAAAACGACCTCGAAACCACCTGCCTATGTTTTTATGTGTTTGAACAATAAACTATTGACCTTGTAGCAGAGATATGTCCTTAACAACAACCTTTTTCTGTCCAATATAAAGCCCCACAATAACTATCAAAGTCCCAACTACCGTATAAGCCGTAATCGGTTCATTCATCAGCATTTTGGCATAAATAAAACCGAAAGTAGGGCAAAGGTAGAGCCACAAAGACGCTTTAATCGGATTGATTTTGAGCAAATACAACCACATTTGCACCGCACCAATGGACACAAAGACCAACCAAGCGACCGACACCCAATAATTGTGGTCAAAATGATTCTTTGAGAAATCGGTCATCGTAAATGTGAAAGGCAATAGGCAAATACCACCCAACAAAACCTGCCACGCATTGATGGCTAATATCGGCAAACGCCACGTCCGACTCGAATAATAAACCGTGCCGATGGAATAGGACAACAAACTGAAAAACATCAGTATCAAACCCCATCCTGTGACGTAACTTTCTGCGATTAACGGATAAACAACAATCGCAACGCCAACAAAACCGAGCAATAAACCCGTCCATTCGGTGCGTTTGACAGTTCTTTTGACCCAAAATGCTGATAAAATGGAAATCATCAAAGGATTGACGGCAGGAGACAGGCTGCCCACGCCCGCCGAAATCTCTTGCATCGCAATGATATACAATCCGAGATAAATGGTGACGTTGAATAAGCCATATATCAACAAAGGCAGCCATTCATCCCGTTCAGGCAACCGATATTTTCGGAAAATATGCGCGCCTACAAGCATCAAAAAACCTGCAATGAAAAAGCGCATATTGGCAATTGTCAAAGGCGGCGAAGACAAAAGCCCAATTTTTGTCGCCACCGAAGCCGAAGCCCACAATGCAGCAAACACAAAGCCGATGATATTATTTTTCATAAGATATTTGCAGATACTTTGTTGTCAAATCACTCACTGTTTTTTGCGCAGCAAAAAACAGTGAGTGATTGTCTAAGTGGTTACACAGTCTAAAGTTAAATCACAACCCCTTCGGTATCGCCTCAATCA
>JAYTUR010000641.1:0-5301 GCA_043744475.1 Saprospiraceae bacterium
GGCATGATTATGTTGGCAGATTGGACAGGTCAAACGGATTTTATGGATGCTTTTTGTGGTTCTGGCACGTTGTTGACCGAAGCCGCTTTGATAGCACACCACATTCCGCCGCAGTTTCGACGCAGCTATTTTTGTTGTAAAAACTGGTTAGATTTTGATAAACAACTGTGGGACGAAGTCGTTTCTGAAAGCGATAGTCACCGCATTTTGGATTTCAAACCTAAAATTATGGGTTCCGATTTCAGTGGTCGTTCTTTGAGTGCGGCACAAGCGAATTTGGAATCTATTGGTTTTAACCGCAAAATTAAATTAGAAAAAGCTGATTTTTTTACCCGCAGTGCACCTATTTTCCCTTCGCGAGGTGAAAATACTGAGTGGGGTACAATGATTATGAACCCACCATATGACGAGCGTTTGGAACTTGAAGATGCCATTGATTTCCATAAAAAAATAGGTGATGCCTTGAAAAAAAATTGGAAAGGCTGGACAGTTTGGGTTATGACGGGTAATTTGGAAGCAGCAAAATTTATCGGATTGCGTCCACGCCGTAAAATTCATTTGTTCAATGGGGCATTAGAATGTCGTTTATTGAAATTTGAAATGTATTGATTATGAGTATTTGAAATGTTGATTAATTTTTGTATTTGATTCATGTAAACTATATTTTTAAACAACTATTATGAGCAAAACGAATGGAACAAGAATTTATACCCTTCACTTCCGACTACGGTTTTAAAGTGACATTTGGCAACGAAAATAATACCGTTTTTTTGAAACGCGCTTTAAAAGCCTTGTTGCAATTGCGTTATCCGATAAAGTAAATCGTCTTTTCAAAAAATACATTTGATGGCTTAAAGAAAGACAGCCGAAGTGGGATTTTTGATGTGACTTGTACGGACGAGCGCGGCGACACCTTTATTGTTGAAATGCAAGGACAAGCCAAAGCGTTTTTTATGAACCGATTGCAGTTTTATGCTTTTCAACGGTTTGATTTTTTGGTAAAAAAGGGTAAATTTGACTTCGATATTGCGGAAAAGATATACTGTATCGCTATTTTAGGCACTAATATCAGTGAAGCAGCGTCATATTATAATACTATTTCTTTGAAAAATCAAGACGGTATTGAGTATCTTAGTGCCATTCAATATGTTACAGTAGAGTTAGAAAAATTCACTTTATCGGCTGATGAAGTAAAATCCGATTTAGAAAAATTAATTTTCACAATAAAAAATGCACATAAAATGACAGCTAAAGCAGAAAAACCCGCATTTTGGGAGGAAGATTGGCTCAATATTCCAATGGGTGAATTGGATATTCGTACCCTATCGCCTGAAAGGTATGAGGCTTATCAATATTGGCTCGTTCAACAAGCCGATAATGAGCGTTGGGAAAAAGAACTTATTGAAAGAAGCCAACGAACGGGCATGGAAAAGGGCATGGAAAAGGGTAAAATCGAAGGTAAAATTGAAATAATAAAGGAGTTGTTAAAGGAAGGTTTGCTGCCAGTCAGTAGTATTGCTAAAGTAGCACACGTTTCCGAAGAGTTTGTAATGAAAATACATAAAGAACTATAGAATTTCTTACCTAAAATGAGCTATTTTTTGATGTATCAATCTCGAAAAATGGCTCGTTTCATTGAAATAATCTTTTTTATAAAGAATTAAAACATGTGTAAACTTGTCCTTCTCATTTTTGCCCTTTTTATTATTACTGTTGGCAATTCGCAGACAGTAGGTTTGTCATTGAAAAGCATTAAGACCCCCCCTCAGTATTTAAGCCTAAAAAATGAAAAAATGAGTATAAAAAGCGACTTTACTATTGACAATCAACAAGTTGTAAAAAATAAACCACGCCCAATTCCCTTAGTTTTTTGTGTTGAAACACTGCCGTTTTTTTGTAAAATAGAATACAAAATGGGTTTGAATAACAAACTACCTATTAAGTTTAGGCTTGGCGATGTACAATATGTGGACGAGTTGGAGGGCAAACATTCGATTGTAAAGTGAAAATATAATGCTCAACAAAACAACAATAATTTTCTCAGTACTCACCTTTTTTTTGATTTCGATGTCATTTTCATTGAAACGTACTCCCTCAGTATTAAATGCTAATATCAAGGACAATCTGTCAGAATACGGCTTTTTTGAAGGTAAAATAGCGGATTTAAAGCCCGTAAAAAGCGTTGTACCTTATACATTAAATGCACCTTTGTTTTCGGATTATGCTCAAAAACTGCGTTTTGTTCAACTGCCGGAAGGTCAAACGGTAGATTATAATGCCGATTCTGTTTTTCAATTTCCGATAGGGACTAAGATTATCAAGACGTTTTTATATCCCAATGATTTTAGAAATACTCAAAAAGGTCGGCGTATTTTGGAAACCCGCGTTTTGTTGCGTGATGATGACGGTGGTTGGGTAGCCTTGCCTTATGTCTGGAATGATGAACAAACTGAGGCAACTTTGGAACCTGCTGGTGACACTAAAAATATTACTTTTAGAGATGCCAAAGGTCGAAAACAAGCTTTTGAATACTTGATTCCGAATGTCAATCAATGTCGCGGTTGCCACATTCGAGGAGATAAAATGTCTCCAATTGGACTTTCGGTGCGCCAACTTAATGGTGATTTAGATGCTCATAATCAATTAGTTGTGTGGAAAAGTGAAGGATTACTGCGGGGGCTACCAGATGATTTGGCAACTATTCCTAAGTTTCCAAATTATGAGGATAATTCGGTTTCGATTGATAAACGAGCAAGGGCTTATCTCGATATTAATTGTGCACATTGTCATAATCTACAAGGACCTGCGGTGACATCGGGCTTATTTTTAGATTGGAAAACAACGGATTCAACGGCTTATGGTTTTTACAAAACGCCTGTGGCAGCGGGACGTGGTTCGGGCAATTTGAAATTCGATATTTTGCCACAAAAACCTTCTGAAAGTATTTTGTTGTATCGTATGGCATCTGTTGACCCTGGAGAAATGATGCCTGAAGTGGGTCGGAAACTCGTTCATACTGAAGGGGTCGAATTGATTCGAGAATGGATTAAAGCAATGAAGTGATGGGGTTTGGCGTTCTATGATTTTACAAAAAACAAAAAATAAACCATCTATGAGCTCTTATAAACAACTTACCGTTGTGCTTTTTGCGCTATTATTACCTTTTTTATCAAGAAGTCAAGTAAAAATCACAATAGATAATGTGAAAGCCACCTATTCAGCTAATGAAAAGGCGGCTTTCCGCATATCGTCTAATGTATTCGGATTCGTCACGTATTCGATTTTTTATGACCCTCGTGATGAAAAATCCATAATAAAAAAAGGCAGTTTCACAGTTCGTCAAGGACAATCTGATTCGGTTGTGATTTTTGGATTATCCCATGCGGGCATTGTGTTTTTCAAAGCAGAACAAAATGGCAATGTTGCGACAGTCAATGTCGCTTTTGACCCCCTCAGTATTCAGCCGATTGAAACAGAACCTGCGGATTTCGATGATTTTTGGAAAAAAGAAAAGGAAAAATTGAAGGCTGTGCCTATGAAATCGCAACTAACCTTAAAAAGTACCTTGCCTAATGGCTCAAAATTGTATTTTTTGAGATTGGACAATGTGGACGGGCGGACGGTCAATGGATATATTGCCATTCCTGCGGGTGCGGGTAAATTTCCTGCGGTCATTCAGTTGCCGCCTTTTGGTACGACTCCTTTTGAGCCAGATGGGTTTATTATGACCGATTTTGCTGAAAAATGCCAATCCATCATCGTTCAATTGACAGTGCATAATACGCCACCGAATCAAGAAGACCCCAAGGCTTATAAGCCTGATGACTTGACTGACCCGACTAAATACTACAATCGGTGGATGTTGTTAGGTGGTTTGCGGGCGATAGATTACGTGGCTTCGCGTGTGGATTTTAATGGCAGTTTGGGGCTGTGCGGCAATTCTCAAGGTGGCGGTTTGGCTATTTCGTTGGCGGGTTTGGACGATAAGGTGAAGGCAGTTTTAGCGATTGCCCCTGCTAATATTGAGCAGCAAGGCACACGTTTTGGTCGTGCGAGTGGTTTTCCACGTTATAATATAGCCGCAGTTGCCTTAGGTTTGGATACCAATTTGGTTAAAAAAGCCTTAAAATACCACGATGCCGTTTATTTTTTGAAGCGATATAAAGGCGCATTGATGATGCAAACGGGTTATAAAGACGACGTTACTCCTTCGGCAACGCATTTTGCTGCTTATAATCAATTCACAGGTTCAGCGACTATGCTGCACTTGCGAGAGATGGGTCATAACTATCCCGAAGAGTATTGGTTGGGGCGTTATGCATTTTTCAATCAGCATCTAACGGGATTTGCGAATCCGTTTTCTTTCAAAAAGACATATAGTATAAATGCAGGTAATGACCAAAAAGATGTAGCATTAGACTCTGTTTTACTGAGGGGGGCTGTTTTTAAAGATGGTTTGGAAAATCAGACTTTACCCGTTATGTGGAAAAAGGTATCAGGTATAGGCGAGGTGATTTTTGAAAACGCCAAATCGAGAACAACAAAAGCCCGTTTTAGCGAAGCGGGTACATATATAATACGTCTCTCTGCCGAAGATGATTATCTTATCAATGATCCAACGCAAGCGAAATTTTATTCCATGCGTGACTTTATCACTATTGATGTTAAAAAAAAAGATAATGGTGGAACAAGCGGTCAAATAGAGATGAAAAACTTAATCATTACGCCCAATCCTTCAACAAGTACATTTAAGGTACGTTGGGAGTCTAATTACGGCTATAAAAAAGTAAGTGTTTTTGATGAAAGTGGTCTGCTTGTTTTTGAAAAAAACATCAATTTAGATGACAAAGAAGTTAATGTCGATTTATCAAATGCACTTGATGGAGTTTATATGCTCGTTTTGGTGAATAAATTTGGGCGTTTAATTTCTAAAAAGATTGTGAAAGTCAGTCAATGAAGACAATGGACTGTATTGCCCTTTTTAAAGCTACCACTTTTTACCATTAAACGCTTAATTTTCTGTTTTAACGATGGGCAACTCTTTAAGAGTTGCCTTTTTTTATGTTCATTTTAGGTCAAAGAAAAAAAAACTCTCCTCAGTATTTATAATATTTATGAGCATTGAATTTTTTTTTTTCAACCATGAAAAAATATATAACCTATAAAGTGCTGAATGTCAATATATTGTTCAAAATGTGGAAATGTGGATAAGTATTTTTATAAAAATAAGTGGGAAAAAGTGGGAAAATGTGGAGAAATGGTCTTACTTTTGAACCATAAGCAGCAGTCAAGCAACAACAC
>JAYTUR010000642.1:0-5297 GCA_043744475.1 Saprospiraceae bacterium
CTTGTACGCTTTTTGAGCGTAGCGAAAAACAGTGAGTAATCGCTCTTGTTGAGAATTTGTTATACACCCCTTTAAGTGCGCAGCGAAAAATCTCAAATACCATTTATTCGACTTAAAAATTATTTTATTGTATGCCAAAAACATGGATTGACAACAAGTTAGAATACGGATGTTAACACTTAGAAATACAAGAATCATTGAAAGAAAAATGAGCGTGTGTTATAAGAAGTACAAGAATCATTGAAAGAAAAATGAGCGTGCGCTATAAGAAATACAAGAATCATCGAAGGAAAAATGAGCGTGCGCTATAAGAAATACAAGAATCATCGAAAGAAAAATGAGCGTGTGCTATAAGAAATACAAGAATCGTCGAAAGAAAAATGACAATGCGCAAAAGAAAAATAAGAATCATCAAAAGAAAAATGACAATCACGATTAAAAAGTATTTTTATTTTTAGCGCATAGTGGCTCTATATAGCTGATAATCAATAAATTATAAGACAATGTGTTTAAAAAAACGCTTTTTTTAATATTTTTTCCTAATTCCTAATGTTTAATTCATAATCATGTCAAAAACAGTATTATTCTTCATTGGCTCATGCATATTGAGCGTATCAGCTTGTACTGAAGCACCTAAAAAAGAGGCGCAACAAGCTCCAAAAACAAATACAACGACAGTCATTGACGCACCCATTGTCGGCGGTGATTCTGACAAACACGGCTGCAAAGCATCGGCGGGTTATACGTGGTCAGTCGTCAAAAACGAATGTATCCGAATTTTTGAGTCGGGTATTCGCCTGAATCCAAAAGCCGATGATTTGAACAAAACGATGTCTGCTTTTGTCGTATTCAAATCAGAAACTGATGAATCTCAAGCAGAATTGTATCTGCCAAGCGAAAAAAAGTCTATTCTTTTAGCGCAAGACAAAAAGAACGGCGCGGGCAAATGGACAAACAACGTGTATCTATTGACGCAGTGGAAAGGCATGTACACCTTAGAAGACAGCCACAAAAAGGTGCTTTATGAAGGGAGTAAACAGTAGAAAGTTAGGCTTTCACAATCTCTAATGTGGGAAAACGTATCGGATATTTTAAAAATATCCGATACGTTCTTTATTGTAAGGACTTTATCTCACCCGAATAACAATCATCGAACGTATCGAAATAAGCCGTTTTCAGTATCTTGAAATCCTTATCAACGACGACAAAATTGAAGCCGCGTTGTGCGGGACTATAATCTTTTCCATTCATAATGATTTTGCCAAAATTACCTGCCAAACCGCCGGCAGACTGTAATTCGATATTGGCATTCAAAGTAAAACCATTTAAAACAGTCCCTTTCTTAAATTTTTGAATAATACTTTCTGTTTCAGGGGTTATTTTTTCAAAAACCAATATATTGTTGTGAATGATAGCAACCAATCCACTGCGTAAGTTGAATTTTGACATATCAAGACCCCATTTTCTAAATTTTTCTTTAGCTTCTTCGCACAATTTCCAAGCGCCATCGTCCTTGATAACCGCCAAAATCGTCTCTTTGTCATTTGTAGCGAGGAACTCTGCTAACCCCTCAGTATTCAGGTTCGGAACGGTGCAATTGGGCAGTTCAGACAAAAATTTAATCGTTTTTTCAAACTTTAAAGGCACACCAACAATATAATCTTCGTACATAAACGCTTTCACTTGACCACTTTCTACGACTTGTTTTAGTTTTTTTAAAGAATGTTTGGTCGCAATGAAAACAGAGTTTTGCTCATCGCCTATGTCGCCTTTATCAAGTGCCGCGTTAATCTTTTTCTCATAGCGGTCATGGGCGGCTTTATCGCCGCGCGCCAAATAACCCGTTGTAATGCTTTGATGATTTAAGGCGGCGATGCGCGCAAAATGAATATAATCGTCATTCGTTTTATAATGCCATGTAAAGGGTGGCAACATAACCAAACGTTCGGCTTCACTTGTGATGCGTTGCCATGTTTTTGAAGTCATGACGGAGGGTTCGTAGCCGTCAAAATCGTAATACTTTTGCTCACGCGTCACCATCGGCGCGACGTCAATAATTTGAATGAGCGCAAATAACGACATACTAACAAGAAGCCATTTTTTTGGCAATTTTAAATATAAAAATGCGACAATAATAACCGTCATCAACAGATAATGCGGTATCCAAATAAAGCGACCTGATGACCGAAAGGCTTGCGACACAAAAAGAAAATAGGGGTTTTCTAAAAGGAAATTAGCTACAAAAAGCGTTTTATTGCCAAAAGTAAAAATATAGCTGAATGCAAACAAAGCGCATAAAACAGCGACAAAACCAAGCGGAGAGAACGACAATTTGAGGTTTTCTCTGTTTTTTTTATTAAACAAATAAGCCAAAAGAACAATTACGCTCATCAATAACAGACCGCCGCCGAGATAACCTTGTCCTTCATATTGACCCTCATTAACGGGCAACGTCGGCATCAACAACTGTTCACCTTGTCCATTAAAAAAGGTGTTGAGATTGGCTGAAAATTTGCCGAAACCAATCTGCGCCATTATCTCATTTGACGTATTGAAATTGCCAACAAAATACCATAAGACCATAGCCATGGATAATCCCGTAACATTCAGCAGCACTTTTGTCAATCCAGAAACAAAAACGTTGCGCCCGATTTTTTCCGCTTTCCAATACGTTGCAAATGCCAAACCAAAGACCATCAACAACAAATATTGATGAATCAAAGCCGTTAATCCTATGATTTTCAAGAAACTATAAAACTTTTGCTTTGCCGTTTTAGGTTCAAAATAGATGCACATAGACCATAAAATAAGCCATTGCCCACATAAATTGATATGTCCTGTACGCGTCAAAAGTGCAGGAGAGAGAATGAAAAAAAGCGACCCTAAAACCAATTCAAAAGTTGATAATTTTAAATCATAAACCGCCGATACCCCCCTCAGTAAACGCACCGAAAAAGCAGCTTGTAAGATATAACAAGCCAAAAACCAATAGCCAAAATATTGAAAATCAACGGGTAATAAAGGGGAAAGCACTTTAAACGGAATTGCCAGTAACGGAATCGCACCCGTCAAACCAATACCCGTCACTGTCGGATAATCGTAACCTTCTAATGTGCCAATAACAGGAAAATGCCAAGCGGTATTTCTATAAAATTGCCAAGAAACATACTCTGTTGGACAATCCGCATAACTCATCAACCAATCGTAATGCGTCGGATTGAGAACGTGTGACGTGAATTTCAAGAGAAAAACAACCACAGCAATAGCTATCGCAAAAGTCGTTGGTGAAAGAAGTATGGTTTTTAGTTTTGTCATTTCATAAGTTCGTTTTTTGTAGAAATTACTATAGACAAGAGGCTGTCTCAAAGGAAAGCTGATATTTTTTAGACCCAATTAAATTTCATTAAACGACGCTTATGTTTAGGAACTTTAAAAGTTTCCTAAGCATGGTAATCGAATAGAAAATACGGTCACAAAAAAACGCTTTCTACCTTTTGAGACAACCTTTTATTTCACAGCAATCATTGACCTTTCGCCTTGTTTTCTTCTTCCAATGCGTCCCAATATTCCACCGCACGCCGTGTATGCGGAATGCAAATAGAGCCACCGACCAAATTGGCAATAGAAAAAACGTCAAAAATTTCTGCTTCGGTCACACCCAATTCGTAACACGTGCCGATATGGTAGCGAATGCAATCATCGCATCGCAAAACCATCGAAGCGACAAGTCCCAACAGTTCTTTTGTTTTGACATCAAGTGCGCCTTCTTGATAAGTTTGATTGTCGAGCGACCAAAAACGTTTGATGACTTTGTTGTCCACGCTCAAAATGCGGTCATTCATCCGCTGGCGGTATTCGTTAAATTCTGTAACTGCTGACATAAATCACTGATTTAGACTGATTGATTTGATTATTTTGATTTGTTAAGCCTTTCCCCGATTCCGCAAACGCCAAACCGACACCAAAAGCCTTCCAGAAAGAAAAAGTGCTGAAACAATAGCTGCCACAACAAAAAACAAATATTCGCTTTTGATATAATTCAGCAACGGTTCGCGCATATTGGTTTTGCCAACGCTTTCCAACAAAATATCGGGGTCGCCACCGTCAATCCAAACGTTAAAACTTTGGATTTGCGTCATTAAAGTAGTGATAATAGCGACAGTGAAAAGCACAAAAGCGATTTTAGCTTTCTGCAAAGTCGCAAGAAAAGTGTATTTTAGGAAAAACGTATAACGTGCAAAAGTGACGAAAACGGCGATATTTGTGATATTCATCAAATTGAACTTATAGGCAGGGAAATTTGTCCAAATAGGGTACATGACAATCGTGACAATGACCGCCGTAATGAGCCACCAAATGGCTTCGAGTAAAATTTTATTTTTTGTCATAAAACAGGAAAGTGAATATTAATTTAGGGCGCAAAGGTCTTATTTTTTTGGTATTTCCCACGTGCTATTTTACAGTTTTGACTGAATCCATTTAAAAGTACCCCCTCAGTATTTTTGCTCAAAAAAGGAGAGAATATTTTTGCAACGGCAAAAAATGATTTCTAAGCGGAGGTCAAGGCTTGAATGCCATTTAACACAAGAAGAATTGGGCAAATTGGTCGGTGTTCAAAAAGTTCAAATTTCAAAATTGGAGAATAACACTAATAGTGCAACGATTGATACCATAATACGTGTATTCAAAGCCTTTCAAGCGGATATAAGTTTTAGCGTTCAGCTTGAAAACAAGATTTTGTAATTGACGCAGGTTAGACATTCGCATATATACGAAAAATGCCAAACGTAGAACATTCCACGTTTGGCATTTTTCATTTGTCTATTTAGACCCCTCAGTATCTCAACTCAACTGCGCACAAACCGCCGCAATCCGACGGATTGCTTCACGCAATTGCGCTTCACTCGCCGCATAGCTCAAACGGAAGCAATCGGGTGAACCAAATGCACCACCGCTGACGACACCGACAAAAGCATTGAGCATCACATAATCCGCGAAATCATCGGCGTTATTGACGGTGGTTGTACCATCAGATTTGCCAAAATACGCGCTGATATCAGGGAAAATATAGAAAGCACCTTCTGGTGTAGGCACTTTAAAGCCATCAATTTCAGACAATAAAGCGATGCACATATCCCGACGTTTGCGGAATTCATCGCGCATTTTGTAAGTCGTTTCGAGGCTCGAATTGAGGGCAACCACCGCCGCTTTTTGGCTGAATGAATTTGCACCTGACGTGTATTGTCCTTGAATTTTGTTACAGGCATCAGCAATCCATTTTGGCGCACCGATATAGC
>JAYTUR010000643.1:0-5296 GCA_043744475.1 Saprospiraceae bacterium
TTAAGACAATAATTTGACAATAATTGGGTTTTTACATCAATATTTAACCAAAACAGCAACTACACGATTCCACGCTCTTGCATTAAATCCTTTTTTTCAATTTTTTAAATAACAACGCATACCGAAACACACTTTTACACACTAAAAGAAAGTTCGTATTTCTGAAATCTTCTAAATCTAAAAGGTATGAAAGCATTATTGAGCGTAGTGGTGGCTTGTGTAGCCTACCTCTCAACAACAACAGCACAATGTATAGAAGGTAACTGCCAAAATGGGCGGGGAACCTATCAATTTGACAACGGCAACAAATATCGCGGCGATTTCCGACGTGGATTGATGCACGGCAAAGGCACCATCGTTTTTGGTAACGACAACAGTTACAATGGCGATTGGGTAAATGGTATGCGCGAGGGTTTGGGCGTTTACACCTTTGCAACGGGCAATGTGTATTCGGGTTCTTTCAGCAAAAATAAGTTTGCAGGACAAGGAACGATGAATTTTGCAAGCGGCAATAAGTACGTTGGCAATTGGGAAGATGACCAACCCAATGGTCAAGGTATTTTTTATTTTTCGGGTAATGACCGTTACGAAGGCGGATTTGTGAATGGAAAATTTACGGGTAACGGTATCATGTACTACAAAAACAATGAGAAATATGTCGGTCAATGGCAAGACAATCTCCGTCATGGAAACGGTAAAATGCTGCGTAGTAATGGCTCTGTTTTAGAAGGAACGTGGGAAAGAGGTCAAATTAAGATGCAAAACAACGCTAATACTGAGGGGGCTAAAATTTCAGAAGTGGCAACAGGAGCGACTGAAACGCTTCAAGATTGCAACAAAATCTATTGTAAAAGCGGTAAAGGCACGTTCCAATACGGAGATGGTTCGAAATGGACGGGCGAATTCAAGGACGGTGTGCCAGAAGGACAAGGCACTTGTAAGTATGCCAATGGTGATAAATATGTCGGTCGTTTTGAGCGTCATGCCCCACAAGGCGAAGGCACGATGTATCATGCTAATGGGCGAATTATCTCTGCGATGTGGGAATATGGTCGTCCGATTGGCGATATTCCATCAAATAGTAAAGTCAATCAAACAAGTGTGGAAGTGGATAGAAGTCCAGAAGTTAAAATTTGGGCTGTTGTAGTCGGCGTAGGTCGTTATACTTCTATGCCTGTTTTGAAATATTCCGACGACGATGCGTATCAATTTTATGCTTTTTTGAAGAGTCCCGAAGGCGGCGCATTACCCGACAAACAAATAAAAGTATTGGTTGATGAAGATGCAACGCGGGTGAATATCCTACAAACCATGCGTCAAATCCTACTGAAAGCGGATGAAAACGATGAAATTGTTTTCTATTTTTCAGGGCATGGCGTTGATGGCGCATTTTTACCACAAGATTTTGATGGCATTAACAATCGTCTTTTGCATTCTGATGTTAAAAGTATTTTTGAGCAGAGCAAAGCAAAATATAAATTATGTATTGCTGATGCTTGTTTTTCAGGTTCACTCCTCGCTATGAAACAACCACTTGCACCGCAAATTCAAGCATTTTACAAGGCTTTTGACAATACACAAGGCGGTATGGCGCTGTTTATGTCTTCAAAAAGTCAGGAATATTCGCTTGAAGATCAAGGCTTGCGTTCAGGTATTTTCAGCCATTATCTAAGCCGTGGCTTGAAAGGCGAAGCGGATGTTGATGGCAATAAAATCGTGACAATTCGTGAATTGTATGATTTTGTCTATAAAAATGTCAGAACCTACACATCATCGGCTCAAACACCGACCATCAGTGGTCAATTCGATTGGGCAATGCCTGTTTCGATGGTCAGACAGTAAAAAAAGGGTTATTGGGCGAAAAAAGCCCTAAATACTGAGGGGTCGAAATGCCAAACGTACTGAGTTACGCTTGGCATTTTTACTTTTGTGGAAAACAATTTTCGTCACTAAACTAAACGTCATGTATAAAATTTTACTCGTCTTTTCGGTCATTGCGACTTTTATCATGTGCCAAACAAATGGTAAAGGCACAACTGAAGCCATTGACCCTAAATTTGCAGCCGCCGCTGAAAAATATAAAACCATCTGTTCAGGTTGTCATGGACAAAAAATTGATGCCTTTGTGGATAGAAAATGGAAACACGGCAGTCATCGAGATAGCTTGATAAAAAGCATCACTTTTGGTTATGCCGAGAAAGAAATGCCCGCTTTTGGTCAAGTTTTCAAGCCTACTGAAATCGCTGAATTGGCGGATTATATCCTCAACAGCATGGAAGAAGCAAAAAAGTACAAATTTGATGAAAAACCTAAGTCCAATGTTTTTGTACAAAGTTCAATGACAGTTAAGTTAGATACGGTCGCAACGGGCTTAAACAATCCTTGGGGTATGGCTTTTTTGCCTGATGGTGATATGATTGTAACAGACCGCAGTGGTGAATTTTATCGCATAGATAAGAACCGCAAAAGAGCATTGATAGAAGGCACGCCAAAAGTTTTGGCAGAAGGTCAAGGCGGTCTGCTCGATGTGGAATTGCACCCAAAATTTGCTGAAAATGGGTTTATTTACTTGTCATATTCAAAATTCATGGATTCTGCGGGTGGTGTTTGGTCAACAACGGCTGTTATGCGGGCTAAATTGACTGGCAATAAACTTTCAGAGCAAAAAGATATTTTTGTCGCTCAACCTTACGAAAAAACACGACATCATTATGGTTCTCGCTTAGAATTTGATAGAAATGGTTATTTGTTTGTCACTGTTGGTGAAAGAGGGCAACATGAAGCGTTGTTACCTCAAAAATTGGATAATGACCTTGGTAAAATACATCGCATTTACGATGATGGGCGCATTCCAACCGATAATCCTTATTTCAAAAACGATACGGCTCGTAAAACGATTTTCTCTTATGGGCATCGCAATCAACAAGGTATGGCGATGAATCCGACAACGGGTGAGATTTGGTCACATGAACACGGTCCTCGTGGCGGCGATGAAATCAATATTGTCAAACCCGCAAGGAACTATGGCTGGCCCGTCATCTGCTACGGCATCAACTACGATGGGACGGTTTTGACACCTTTTACTAAAAAAGCAGGCATGGAAGAGCCGATGTTGTATTGGCTACCTTCCATTGCGCCGAGCGGTGCGACATTCGTTACAGGTGATAAATACCCCGCTTGGAAAGGCGATTTTTTAGTCGGTTCTTTGCGTTTTGAGTATTTGAATCGGTGTAAAGTGGTAGGAAATAAGGTTGTGAAAGAGGAAATTCTACTCAAAAACATAGGTCGTTTGCGTTTTGTGGAAATGGGGCGCGATGGCTATATATATGTGGGTGTTGAAAAACCCGGGTATGTGTTTCGGTTGTTGCCTGTTGTTAATTAATTGCCTCTTTGAATAATAAAAGTCGTCGAAGTTCGCAACTTCGACGACTTTGGGCGAGTTCTAAGCGCTAAGCCCAAAAATACTGAGGGGGTATAAAAAAAGAGATTTACTGTATTTCAGTGAATCTCTTTTTTTATTCTGTTAACAGTCAATGATTTATGCCTCAACTAAAGTCGTTGACTTAATCGGTTGCACCCAACCATAACGGTCGCCCATTTCGCCTGTTCGCATTTTATCAATTGTTTTTTTCAACAAATTGCCAATACGACGTTCACTCACATCCGATAAAATCATGGTCAAATCACGATAAGTCACTTCGCTGATGTGTGAGACAACGGCAGCTGTACCACATCCAAAAACCTCTTGAAGTGTACCTGCATGATAAGCCTCAACGATTTCGTCAATGCTCAAATCACGCACCTCGTAAGGAATGTTCAAATCTGGCAATAATTTCAAAATGGTATCGCGTGTGATGCCTTTCAAAATAGTGCCGTCAGTTGGTGCCGTAATCACTTTGCCGTCAATGACAAACATCAAATTCATTGTGCCTGCTTCCTGAACGAGTTTATGGTTTTGCGCATCGAGCCACAACAATTGGTCGTAGCCACGCTCATTTGCCAAACGCGTTGGAAGCAATGAACCTGCATAATTGCCCGCAGATTTTGCTTCGCCTGTACCGCCTTGAGCCGCACGGATATACTTTTCTTCTGCCCACAGCGTAACAGGTTTTGAATAATAGATACCCACAGGACCCGTAATAATCACAAATTTGTAAGTACTTGAAGGTCTAACGCCTAAAAACTCGTCAGTCGCGTACATAAACGGACGCACATACAAAGAACTGCCTTCCGCTGGTGGAATCCAATCGCGGTCAATATCCACAAGTGTTTCAACGGCTTGACGGAACAAATCTTCTGAAATTTCAGGCATGGACATACGTTTTGCCGAAGCGTTGATGCGTTTGCTATGCATTTCGCAACGGAACAACGCAGGCGTACCATCTTGCATTTTCGAGGCTTTCATACCTTCAAATATGGATTGTCCATAATGAATACCCATGTTCGCAGGATGCAATGTCAAATTGCCAAAAGGACGGATTTCAAGGTTTGTCCACTCACCGTTGATATAGTCAGCAACAAACATGTGGTCACTAAAAGTACGACCAAAGGGAATATTGTTGAAATCTAAACTCGCCAAACGTGAGTTTTGAGTCAGATTTACTTTAATTTTGTGATTCATAACTGATTTATTTAAAATAATTTGGAAAGATTTGGTAGGCTTGAAGAAAATGAAAGCACAAATAACTGAATATAATAAATAAAAATTAAATGATTTTTTGTTCCTTCTAACAAATTTCTGTTTTTAAGCTTAGATTTCCAAAAATTTCAATGGAAATTTTCATACTCATAAAACATTATTTGCTTCAAACCCTATATTGCTAACATTTATTTTGACAACTTTATTTTGAATTTCATTCAAATCATCAAATTTTCTATTTTGGATACAGCTTTTTTCGATTTCACAGTTTACAAAATACCCGATTCAACAAATATTAATGAATCGCTGACAGGTGATAACCAACGCCGTATTTTAATCGGTTTTTTAGACGAACAACAAAATACGTTGGACACTTTTCTACAAAAAATCATCAGCTCTGCAAAGCTCGATTTACAAAAAGACTGTTTGATACTGAGGGGGGATGCTGAATTATCTATTCTTACGTTTTCGCAAATTAGAAGTTTTCATAACATTGAAAAAGCGGTATTATTCGGTCTAACGGGCAAAGATTTAGGTTTGAACATCGAAACCCATTTATACATCCCTTTCGCATTCAATAATTGTAAATTTATGTTCGCCGATAAATTGTCTCTCATAGAAAATTCTGTTGAGCGTAAAAAGGCATTGTGGAATGGT
>JAYTUR010000644.1:0-1378 GCA_043744475.1 Saprospiraceae bacterium
ATACTTCTTTTGTCATTTTTAAAATTTATAATTGGTTAATGTGCATGTTGGGACAATCGTTTTGAGTATTAATAAACATGCATAAAACGTTGATTTTCAATAAAATACTGAGGGGGTGTCTTTTGCCCAAACACGTAGATAAAGAATATTGTTCACAAAGGTAAGCCTATACTTTCGTTTAGATGTAAACAGGAGGCATCAAGTTTCACAGCTGCTTGAAAAGTGCCTGAAAAGTGATTGAAAAGGAAAATGGATGGATGAGAAATCATGAATCCCTAAATCGAAGCTATTTTCTTAAAAGCTTTATTCATTTTTTCTGCCGAAGCAAAGCGGTTTTTTGGCTTTTTTTCAAGGCATTTTTCTAAAAAAGCAATCATTTTAGGTGAAATCGCATCGCCAGAAGGGCTTAATATTGGGAAATCAATTTTTTGTTCCAAAATATTTTTTGCCAATTCCTGCCATGTAACGCCTTTGAAAGGTAGCTGACTGTATGTTATCCAATAAGCAATGATGCCTAATTGATAAACCTCTGTGCGGTAATTAGCTTTTCCCTTCACGATGTCAAAGGCACTGAAATTGATATTTTCAGGTGGAATAAAATCAGCCATGCCGCCGCGTACAGACGGTGATTTATGTTTACGGGTCAATTGGTGCGCCAAATCAAAGTCAATAACCTTTATCTCTTTTCTATTTGACACTAAGATATTGCTGAAATGCACGTCGCCATGTAATATATTTTGATGGTGCATAAAAGCATAAGCATCAATGATTTGTTGTAATAATTCTTTTTGTACGGTTGCAGACGGTGCAACACCTTCGCTTAAATGACGACGCAAACTGATGCCTTCAATCCATTCCGAAACAGCGTAGTCAAGTTGCAAATCTAAAAGGTTGCAGATGTGCGGATGCCCCCTCAGTATTTTTTGAATTTTAAACTCTTTATGGAATTTTTTTCGCCATTGGGCTATTCGTTTTGGAGATAAATGTGTAGGAATGCGCAATAATTTAAGGATAACAAACTGATTATTACGTGTATCGGTTGCTTTATAAACCTCCAAAGGCAAATTGACCGTTAAATTTTTTTCAATCCGATAGTGGTCAATCAACGTGCCAGGCGCATAAGGATTTATTAATTCAAAAGCTTCAACTTTTTGAGGGTCAGTAATAACACCCCGTTCTTTCATTTTTGTAAAAAATTGTTTGACTATCGGTCGGACTTCATCAAGAGTACTGTCAAAAGTTTCCGCAAAAAAATGTGCTACTTCGTCAAGCGTTTTAGGCGTTTCGTATTCTTTGAGGAACAAATACATGGTGGTATTGATGATGATACACTCACCTGACGAGGTGTCAAGCAGTCCGTAACGTTCACTGTTTTTCA
>JAYTUR010000645.1:0-5288 GCA_043744475.1 Saprospiraceae bacterium
ATTGTTTTTTAAAAATCTAAGAAAGGATATTGTTTTTGCAAGGCTAAAATCTTCAAATTGAGTTGTTCCCTAAATTTTTGATACCCCTCAGTATCTGCACTATGTAAAGGGCGATGCGCCAACATAAGGTTGATTTTTTCAACTTCTTGAACAATGCTTCTCGTTTTATTATCAAAAAAAGTTTCTGAAAAATACTGCCAGATGTACTGAATAGCGGTGCTGTTCGGGTGTATCATATCTGACTCATAAAAGCGATAATCACGCAAATCGTCCATCATAATTTCATAAGCGGGGAAGTAATGAACGCGTTCAAAAAGTTGACTTAAAGTATCAGCGGCTAAAAGTAAAACAGCTTTTGACCGATTGTTTTCAACCAAACCATCGCGTATGTGTCTGATAGGGCTAACCGTTATAATAATTTGACAATCAGTGTTTTGTGAAATAATTTGTTCAAAAATAGGTTTAAAAACGGTTACGATTTCTTCGATATTTAACCTTTTTTTCTCAAAATACTGGGGAGGTAGTTTATGGCAATTGGCGACGACTTCGCCCGTTTCTTTCCATATAAAAACATTGGCTGTGCCCAAAGTCAGTATGATGCGATTTGTTTTTTTGAAAAAATTACGCCCCATTACAAGGCTGTTATTGATGTTTTTTAGAACATCGTCGCGGTTTTCACCTGAAAATTTGCTGTGATGTTGCAACGAAGCCCATAAGCCATTGTACTTAAAAAGGTCATTTTCTGTAAAAAAATAAAGATTTTCGACTGTTTCTAATGCACTAATGGCAGCTAATTGCTTTGCTATACTGAGGGGGTTATAAACAATGCCAAAAGGATTTTGTAGAAAAGGCAACTGCCTTGCATTGAGCATCGCCCCTATGTTTTCGATAAAACAAGAGCCGATACCCAATGTAAAGGATTGATAATCAATGCTAAATGGTGCAGTTTGTATTTTAAGTTCGGTCCTAAAAGTTTGCATAAACCTTATTTTTCAACACGCTGAATGAGCCGCGACGAAATTCGCAAAAAATCCATTTCTGTAATTATACCGACCAGCATATTGTCATCATTGACGACAGGCAAACAGCCAATTTTACATTCACGCATAATGTTAAGAGCATCTGCCAATTTCACAGAAGGTTTCACAGTTGTTGGATTTTCAATCATGATGTCTCCGACAATCATGTGTTTTTCATTTGGGAACTGTGTACTGTGCGTAAATTCTCTCAATAACGATCGTGATGTTATTAAACCGACCAATTTACCTTTCGCATCTTCTACGGGCATATATCTAATTTTTCGCCAATCCATCAGTTGGGCAACAAATTCTATAATATCCTCTTTTTGCGCCGTAAATAGGTCGGTCTGCATAAATTCTTCAACTTTAAGAGCTGACGGTTGATAATTTTCAAGGGCATTGGCTATTGGCATTTCCCAGGTATGCACGGGTTTATCTGCCCACTGATTTTTAGCTATTGCCGCCGTCACTGTCGTCAAAGCCTCATCAGGCGTGACTTCTTTTGCCAATTTTGTATATGCCCTTAACAGCCATCTTGCCCCCGTCATTTGCGCTTTCGCTCTTTCCTCAATGATGCCCATGTATTTCGTAATATCCTTTTGGTCAACACCTTTTGAGGCTAATCCTTCACGTGCAATTGGTAATAATTCGTTGATAATCAAATCTTTAAGACTTATTTTGGCATCATTGAACCAAGTAAATTTTGTATCAAATCCAAATTTTGCGGCTTTATAAAAGTTATCACTGATGTCTTCAAAACTAATGTGTTTTGTCACATCATCATAAGTTTTAGCATAGCCTTCCATCAGCCCTAACCAAAATGCTGCATTGGCTGTCGAATCCACAACCGAAGGACCAGCAGGTAAAACCCGACATTCAATCCTCAAATGGGGTTGACCATTTGGCGAAATCCCATAACAAGGGCGATTCCAACGATAGACCGTTGAGTTGAAAATCTGTAACGCCCGTAATTTGGGCGTTTTACCAGCAGCTATCATGTCTAAAGAATCCTCTTCAATGACATCACCCAATAAAACTCGAAAACGCGCTATGTCTTCGCGATGAATTTCAAGTACACTTTCACGCAACCAATCGCTACCAAAATTGACGCGCGGACGGCGCACACGCATGTGCTCATTTGACGTACGTGTATCGAGGGCTTGTTGAAAAAGTGCAATTCGCGTTTCATGCCACAACCGTCTGCCAAACACGAGGGGTGAATTGGCTGAAATCGCTACAATTGGCGCTAAAAGCATTTGAGCAATATTGTACATTTTGACGTAATCCTTAGGTGCAACCTGCAAATGCACCTGAAAACTGGTGTTACAAGCCTCCAAAAGCGGCGAATCATGTCGAATATGCAGTTCATCAATACCATCTAACCACAATTCAAAATACTCATCACCCCGCAATGAGTGTTCTTTGATGCTTTCCATCAAGGCGAGATAGCGCGGCTTAGGAGTCAGATTGGTCATATCGAGGTCGGGTTTCCGCAAAGTGGGTAAGATGCCTGTTAGGATAACTTCTGCACCAAACTCTTTAACGACTTTGCGGATTCGTTGCAACCCCTCAGTATTTTCGCGCTCCATTTCGCTTAAACAGTTTCCTGTGAATTCAAGGGGCGTGAGGTTGGTTTCGAGGTTAAATTGAGCCAATTCTGTTGTTACATTCTCCCAACCTTCCAGTTTTTCAAGGACTGCCATATTAATACAAGCGGGTTTGAACGTGTGTTCATCAACAAGGCACATCTCTTGTTCTGCTCCAATGCGTGTGATGTCCGATTCGAACCAATCATTTTTAAGCATATAATCGAATGCTTCGACATCACGTAACAAATGCCGCACGAAATTTTGCATTTGCTTTTCATCTCTGACGACTTTTACTTTGGCTTCTCCCATTGCTAATTGATTTTATTGGCTATTTAAATATTTAAATGTATTGTTCTTGACATTTAAAATCACTTTTATGGTTTTATATGATTTTCACGAGGTCTAAATTTTGATAGAAAATTTGATTTATTTATAATAAATGTCCAAAAAGTTTGAAAAAAAAGCTGTTCGACCTTTCTGAACAGCTTTTTTAAGATTTTGTCTTCTAATCAATCAACGTTATTTCTGATACTTGCAACACATCTTTGACATCGCCTCCTCGATGTGCTATAACGACTAAACGGCATTTTTCAGCGACCCAACTCGTTGGCACTTTATAGTTGCCTGTCCACGACAAAGCACCATTGAGCACCACACCTTTGGCATCACCTGAAAGGACGCGGCGTAAAATGTGTTTGTGGAGGTAATCCGATTTTTTCCCTTGCGGCGTTTCTTGCTGGTCGGCAATATCATTTTCAGTCAATAAAACGCTCAAGCGCAAGTCGTCAGGCAGTTTATCGGTTGGCACAAGTGTAACCGTCATCGTCAAATCACGCGTATCTTTTGTATATTTTTTGTTAATACCTACATTTAACAACGAAGCGGATTTAGATTCGTCTGCAATCAAACCCGCCCAATTTGCCTTAGTGACTTGCAAAGAGCGTTGACCATCAAATTTTTTGCGATTCACAACGGCTGTCGGATAGCCCAACGGTACGCCCAACCACGCCTCCAAAGCTGTTCCTTCGGGGGTTCTGAAATCGAATTTTGAATCGGAATAAGGTGGCGCAAAGTCTCCTGCGTGTATGCTTACGACCACTAAACGGTCGCCATAAATGCTTTTCAAATTCTCCAATTCTGCCGCACCTGCGGGGCAGTTGACGCACCGAACGCCTGTAAATTCCTCGACTAAAACCTTTTTGTCACCTAATGACGGGACGACAGGCGAAATTTCAGTGCAGGCAGCACTTAATATTATAATGCTGAAAAAAAATAAGAGTTGTTTCATATTCACATTTTTCAATCAGTAAAATTCCCGAATTTACTATAAATCATTGATTATCAATCATCTAAAAACTCATTTCTTTCTATTCTAAATGAATTCAAAGGTTTGTTATTTTTGATAAAATGACACCACGCACACGTTTTTTTGCCGCAACCTTTAAAATCCTGCGCTTGAATTCGTTCCCACGATTCCGAAATAAGACCCCTCAGTATTTGACTGTCTTTTGGCTCAAAGTCAAACGTTTTTGTTTTAAAATGACCCCTTAAATCGGCTTCGACATAACTAATTTCACCCGATGTCACACGTATCAAATTGGCTCTAAAATTTTCATACAACAGTTTATAAAAAACCAATTGCCGCCAATAATCACCACCTAAAAGGTTTCGTACCGAAGGTCGGCGCAGTTTTTCATCGGCTTGCTTACCTGTTTTATAATCCACAATATGTACTGAAGCATCTGCCCGATACTCAATTTTATCTAAAATACCACGCACAGGCACGCCTTCAATTTCAGCAACGACGGTTTTCTCAACAACCACCGTTTTAGAAAATTTATGCACAAATTGGTGATAGTATTTTAACAAATTCTCGCGCCCGTATGCCAAACGATGTTCAAAATCCGATTGTTCAAAAAACGGTCGGCGACGTTGCAAATCTGCCTCAAAAAAGTTCACAAATTCATCACCACTTGGAAATTCTTTTTCTTTTGACCTCAGCATTTCGCCGAACAATTTACGCAAAGCAAAATGTACGGCTTCGCCATATTGAAAATACTCACTCGGTTGAGAAGGCACTTTTAAGATATAAGAAAAATAAAAACTCAACGGGCAATCCAAATAAGCATTAAGAGCAGAAATTGATAGTTGAAAATTTTTCAAAACCTCTTTTATGAAGGCTTTTTCAAGCAAACCTGGCTCAATTTCGACCCCCTCAGTAATTAACGTCATTTGATTATCTAAAACTAAATTATCATCAAGTTGCTTTTTTTCAAGGAAATCACCTTGCATTTCAGATAAAAATTGCGTCGGCATCAAGCCTTTTCCACGTCCATCTGTGTGAGCATAACTGATTGTTAGATGCTCTTTTGCCCGTGTTGTTGCCACATAAAATAGCCTGCGTCTTGCTTCAGTGGCATCGGCTTCTGCCGTAAAAGTGAGCGTTTCAGGCAGTTTAAACCGATAAATGCTGCCGCTTCGGGCTTCTTCCCATTCCGTTTTAACGGCATCAACAATAAAAACACGATTAAATTCTAAGCCTTTTGCGGAATGTGCTGTCGTCAAAACAACAGGATTGCTACCGTCTTTGGCAACTGTATTCTTAATAAATTCTAAACGGATGTTATTTGAATCCATTAAGTCCAAGGTTTTCAAGAAATCTGAAATGCTCAAACGCGGT
>JAYTUR010000646.1:0-5283 GCA_043744475.1 Saprospiraceae bacterium
GTTAAGTTTGCGCTTGAACTTCGTGGTGAGGAGTTTATTTATCACGATGTCGAAACGCTCGAAAAGTTGCCCATTTTAGCTTCTAATGAAAGAAGCTGCCGTGTCTGCGGATGCACCGACAATCGTGCCTGTGCGGATGGCTGCTATTGGGTCGAAGACGACTTATGTTCAGCTTGCGCCGATATTTAACCCCCTCACTATAAAAACAATTTTTCATCACTAAAATAAATCAGAATGGCAATATTCACTCTAAGTAATAGGGATATAACAAAAATCCAAAAGATAGAAGGCTACATAAAAGAAGGCTTGGCTTATATGACCGCCTACAACGGGAAAGAAATGGTGAGACCTGTAAAAACTCAACATTACGAGTATTTCAAAAATGAATCAGAAGCTGTGGAAAGAGCCATATCTATTGCAGAAAAAAGGGTTGTTTTGGCTAAAAAACAATTAGATTTGGCGAAAGGCATTCTAAAAAAAACTATGAGCCTTAAAGACGAACTGGAAAAATAAGGAGTGTCAAATGTCGGAAATTCTGGCATTTGTACGAAATCCTGTCATTTTATATCAAAAAGTAAATATGTTTTTAGCTAACTATATCAAAAACAAAATATTTCCTTATAGCAGATTATAATTACGTTATGCTAATAAATAATTGTTAAAGAATTTGAATTCTATATCAATGGTATTACTTTTGTACTGACAGTATAAATTTAGTACCCACACGATATAAATTTATTGTCTCGTTACACAATTATTTCAAACTGCCTATCTTACCAAAAGCAACATGACTACAGCTTATCCAACTGAAGAAAGACTACAAACCACCGATGGATGGTTTGACGGTTTTATCGATAAGATTAGGGAGCATCAAGAGATGCTCAATGACAAAACGATGCCTAAAGATTTAGCACTGCTTTATAAAACACTTATGGTTGGGACGGGTGATGAGATTGTTCTTAGAACTAAAGAATCAATACAACACCACTTTATTCCTAAAGTTATTTCTAAATATCTTTCATTAATCACCACAAATCTTCCTGAACAATTGGCTTTTGCGCATAGCGATAATGAAATATTGGTATGGGCAGAAATCAAAGACGACGATTGGGCGACCGAATCAGCTCTGATATTAGCTGCGGCACAAGTTAATGCAGAGTACCACAGATTCGGTTATGATATCACCACTACTTTTGTTGAGCAATGTGACCAACTGCCTATTCCAAATCATTACAAATCAATTATTTAAATCAATCTAATAAATCTCCTTTATTGTGCCTCAATTCGATGACCACATCTACCAAGCGAAAGAAAATTTTTCGTTTCTAAGTATTATTAATCAAACAGCTTCTGAGCACTATGATTGGCAAGTGACAGTTTGTTTTTATACATCGCTTCATTTGGTCAATGCGCATCTGGCTAAATTTAATCAGCAGTTCCGAAACCACAAGGATGTTAGTAATGTAATTAGTCCTTACAATTCGACTTCACTTATGAAATTACCAGCGGATGTTTATGTTGCCTACGAAGCTTTATTTTCTTTATCACGTCGGTCACGATATCTAACCAATATGAAAGATGACAAATTGAAATCTGACATAGCCTTTTTTACACATGAAAAGCATCTGTCAAGGGCGGTGAGGCATTTAGAGTTGATTTTTAATTATTTTGACCAGCTTTATGGTATTAATTGTGCTAAAATACCTTTGAAATGTGCGCTCCTAACTAATAAAAATGAGTTCAAATTTTTTGACCTTATATAAATAGTCCAGAAATGAAAAAAGCCGATTCCTACAGAGGAATCGGCTTTTTTTGTGTCCGTTATCAAGCAATTGCTCAATCGCATCTTTGCATTATGAATATCGAAAATTGGTACAAGGAAGGTGAAGACTTTTGGGAGGGTGTGGCTTTGTTGCGGCAAGCTGGGCGCGATACGCGACTTTTTGAGCCGTATATGAATGAAAATTTTGTGCCACAATACTACAAAGATGCGCTTATTACGGCGGTTCAAGGGCTGAAATCGGGGGATTTTAAAATAAAAACAATGGAAAATTCACTAATTAGTGAATTTAGAGAATTGCCGAAAGTCGAAAATGAAACAATAACCGCGCTGCGTCAAGCCGCAAAGTTGCTTCACAAACGTCATGCTGATTGTCATGCCCAGCTTCATATTTTAGCCTCGCCTGAATTACGCTTGCCTATCATTACTGAAATAATGGAAGACATCATTCCTGAACTGGATGAGATTTATGATACGATTCGCAAAAACGGGGCGATGCGCGACGATGGCGCGACGGAACTCGGAGTTGACTACCTTCAAGGGGTGCAAGATGGGTACTTGAAAACGCAAAAATTGAATTATCTGAAAAATAGAATTTTCAAATTGGAATCCAAAAATGGCTTGATTGCGAAGGAAACGGATAAGGAAAAAAGGCTAAGATTTGAAGATGAATTGATACAAAAACAAAAAGAACTCGCTGCGCTATCGGTAGAGTTGGGGATACAAGATGAGTGAAAAAAGCAAAGACTTCTCAAAATCGCTGCTCAAAACTGCACCATCGGGCAAAATTACCATCAATGGGCGCGATGAGGCGTTAACCAATATTCAGGCATTTTACGACGACCCTGAAAATGTGGTTTTGCCTCCGCATCAAGAGGATATTCGGTTGCGATGGGAAACGATACACGGACTGTTGCTGAAGGGCGAAACGGAAAAACGCATCTTGAAAAAAGTGGCGGCGATGTATGACGTTTCTGAAAGTGCGGTGCGGCGTGATTTAGTTTCTGTCGATGCGGTTTTTGGGTCGCGCAAATTGCCGTTTGAGATGCGTCGCCAACGAGCGGTGGATATGTCGCTCGAAACGTATCGAATGGCGAGAAAAGAAAAGGACACGAAGGGGATGAATGCCTCAATTGCGAACTTAATAAAAGCGGACGGGTTGGAAAAAGAACCCGTTGAATTGCCATTTGAAAAAATGGAGGCGCATATTTTCATCATTGCCCTACCGCCACAGGTCGCCGCGCAATTGGATAGAGCTTTTCCGATTGTCGATGGGCGCATTGACCTGAATGATTTTACCGAAATAGACACAAAAGCGATTGAAAATGCTGAACACACAGACATTACCCCTCAGTAATTTGCAAGTTGAAGCGGCGGATTTGAAAGCTGAAATTGCACGATTGCATTATCACGGTAAGTCTGATTTTCAATCGTTGCTCAATCAATCGAAAGCCGCAAAACAACTGAATTACAATATTGCGCAAATCGTGAGTCGGCGCAATTGGGAAAACAAAGACTATCAAATCATCTACGACCGTTGGGGGCGTGGTACAGGCAAAACCACAAGTATTGGTGGCAAGCTCGTTTATATCGCTCAAAATATGCCGCGCGCGGTGGGTATTTTCATTGCGCCTTCCTACAAATTTCTGTTGACGCGCATCATTCCGTCCATCGTTAATGGGCTTGAAATGCACGGTTTTCATCAAGGTTTGCATTATTTTATCGGCGAAAAGCCGCCGCGCTCTTGGAAATGGGAAAAACCTTATCAACCGCCAAGCGATTTTTCAAAATTCATCTGGTTTTACACGGGTTTTGGGATGCACTTGATTTCGCAAGATGTGCCTGGTGATGGTAGGGGTTTGAATACCGATATTGAAATTGGCGATGAATCGGCTTTGTTAGATTTTGCGATTATGGAGGAATGTACGACGCCGACATTGCGCGGGTCGAAAATTTCGGCGTTCAAAGACAGTCCGTTGTTTCGCAAGCGGTTTCACCATTCATCTATGCCTTTGACGGAAGTCGGGCGGTGGATATTTGGGCTTGAAGAAAAAAACCTGATGGGCGAAAAATCGGCGTTGATTATCGATGCCACGTGCAAGGTTAATTTGCATAATTTAGCTGAAGGCTATCTTGAAGATGCCCGAAAAACGTCGCTCTCTGATATGATATTCGATGCCGAATACATGAATGTACGCCCACCGAGCGCAGGCGCCGACGGTTTTTATCCCTTGTTTCAAGAAAAAATACACGGTTATCGTCCACAAGACCGCGCCCAATATGCCGCAAAAGAAGGCTGTGAGGCGGATGGCGACCTCGTGGCGGGTGTGCCTTTGGTGGTCGGTGCCGATTTTGGCTCTGCCATTAATTTCATCGTGGCGGCGCAACATTTGCGGACAATTAACGAATTGCGGTATCTGAAAGATTTTTACGTCACTTCGCTAAATGGCAAAATGCAAGATGATGTTTTTGAAGAATTGCATCAATATTACCTACCTCATCAAGCGAGTTGCAAAGAAATTTTTTTGTGTTACGACAAAACGGGCAACGTCGAAACGGGCAATACCCGCAAAACCCGTGCTGAACAAGCCCGCGCATATTTGCAAGAACGCGGTTGGACGGTCAGGCTTTTGACGCAAGGGCGAAAAAATCCTGATCATTCGTTTAAATTTGCGTTGTGGGAAAAAATATTACAAAATGTGCCACACAAAACGACATATTTCAATTTGCCCGTGGTGCGTGTGAATATTTTGCGGTGTCGCACTTTGTTGATTTCGATTTATAACTCGAAAGCAAAAGAGGGGCGCAAAGGCGAAATTCACAAGGATAAAAGTATTGAGGGCAAATACGCCAAACGCAACACACCGCAAGATGCCACGCATGGCTCCGACGCTTGGGATACAATTGTGGAGGCATTGTTTTCGGATTCTGTGCGTTTTGGACGTGGCGGATTGCCCGATATGTCCGTTAGATAGTTTGGTTTTGAAAATCCAGAGATGGATTTGTTTATACTTTTGATGAAGCCTCGCCACAAGCGGGGCTTTTTTCGTGTCCGAATACGCCTTCGCATCACCCTTATTTTTGTATTTGAAATTAAGAACGTTCTCAAAATTTTTCACAAAAACAAAAATAGTTATGACAACAACATCGAATTTGACGGAATTGGAGGAATTAGCCGTATTCCTCGCCGACCTCATCACGAAAGGTGACAAAGCCCTCGAAGATGGTAAAATATCGTGGTTAGAAGGGATTGAAGCCTCTTGGTCGTTGATACCACAGGTGAAAAATGCTTTCACAGGCTTGAAAAACATACCCGATGAAATCAAAAAAGCGACAACCAACGACCTCAATCAGTTGGTGAATCGCATTGCACAACGCATCACGATTCGCAACGAACACGCCAAAGACATTGCTTTGAAAGCTTTACAAATGGCGATTGCGGCGGTTGACCTCATCAATGTCATCACCGAAAAGCCACAATTCACGCAAGGTTTTGGTCCTGT
>JAYTUR010000647.1:0-5270 GCA_043744475.1 Saprospiraceae bacterium
TTATCAAGCCAATTTTGGCATCAAGTGTTCTACTACATTTCTTTTGACATCAATATAGAACGTGTCTTATTCTTCGGTTTCGGTATTTTTGTTGTCGGCGCAACCATTTGGCAACAACGTTGGATAGACTTTGAGAAAATAGATGTGGCAAACAAACAACTTTTGGTGGAGCCCGAAAACCTTGAAAATGAGTCATTAATGTATAGGAATGCCTTGAATTTAATTGTTTCGCTCAATATTTTATTGCTTATCAATAACATCATTGACGTGCGTTATGTCTGGTTCGGTGATGTCAGTGGTAAAACCGCTTTGGAATTAAAACAGTACGTTCACGAAGGCACTTATGTACTAATATTGGGTATTGTATTAGCCATTTCAGTTATTTTATGGCTATTCCGCGACAGCTTAAATTTCATAGATGAGACTGGGAAAAAGCCCATTTTACTGAGGGGGGCAACGACTGCTTGGTTGGTGCAAAATGCCATACTTGCCTTGTCGGTCGGTATCAGAAACGGACAATATATTGATCATTATGGCTTGGCTTACAAACGTATTGGCGTATTTATCTTTCTACTGCTTACGTTGTACGGATTATGGCTTTTATATTTGAAAATCAAGGAGAAACGTACATTTTTTTCCTTTATATGTCAAAGTAGCTATGCCATTTATGCTGTTTTATTAGCGACTTGTTTGGTTAATTGGGACGTTTTTATCACCAAATTCAATATCAATATGCCTTCAAAAAGCGGTGCTATTGATGTCCGTTTTTTAGTTGAAGATGTGTCTGATAAGAATCTCTATTTGCTTTTTAACAACACCGAACATCTGGCTACTAAAATGCCTGAGAAACCTTTTCCCGATAGTGAATACCATGGAGCCACCAAAATATTCGCCAATGATGATGAGCGTTTGGTTTATCTTAAAACTATTTTGAATAATAAAAAAATCGTTTTTGAAGAAGAGCAAAAGACCTATTCATGGCTTTCATGGAACTACGCCGATTACATAAATCAACAATTTTTTAAATAAGTAACCATAAAATAATAAATTGGAAAGCCCACAAGCGGTCGTTCTTGAAGAATATTTTGCCGCTTTCCGCGAAAACACAGTCGGTCAACACCAATTTTTTGAATCCCCAACAGGGAAACATCGCATTATTTATGCCGATTGGATAGCCAACGGGCGGCTATATCGCCCGATTGAAGACAAATTACTGACAAATTTGGTCTTTTTGTCGCCAATACGCACACTGAAACGTCTGTAACAGGCACAGCGATGACCCTCGCCTACCACAAAGCACGTCAAATTATCAAACAACATGTCAATGCTAGACCAACGTCAAAGGGGCTGTCTCAAAAGGCGTAAATATGAACTATACCTCGTCGTATTTCCTAAAAACCAAAAAACCAGCCGTACAAAACACCATTGCGGCAACGATTGTCAAACGCACCCCTGCTGGATTTTCAACACTTTTTCCATAGACCAACAGCGATGGAAATATCAAATTTGCTAATGATATGCCGACTTTCATCATAAAAGCGGCAACACCATAGAACATAGCTGCTTGGTTTTGTCCTGTTACTTTCTCGTTTTGATGCACCACATCTGCGACAATAATATTGGGCAAAATACCAAATGCCGCCAATGGAAAAGCCGCTAAAATCGTCACTATCCAAAACCGTATCGTTCCTGAAATCGGTAATAAAAGAATAGAAAAAATGAGGATAAAGGTCGAAAAAGCGGCTAAAATGACTGTTTTCTTAGAAAAACCCTTCTCTAATTTTCCCATTAAAGGATAAAAAAGGAAACTGGTAAAAAAGCTGCCAATGCCAAAGAGAGTCGCACTCGATTTGTCTAAACCCAATAACAAAGTAACATAATAGATAATACCTGCCTGTATAAATGTCAACGCCAACCAATATAAAAGATAAGAAAAAGCAAAATATCGAAAAGGGCGATTTTGAAAAACGGACTTTATAGATGTATAAAAATTGCCGTGCGACTCGCCTTGCATGGCATATTTTCTTTCATTCAAAAAGAAAACAGGTATCAATAAAAAAATGACAGAAAGGACGGCAAAAATGCCCACCGTTTTTTGAAATGCCCATACTGAGGAGTCGCCTTGTGATTCAAAAAAACCTTGTAAAGCGGGTGTTGTATTGCCAATGAGGAAGCCTAAAGCCCATGTTATGGAGATAATCATTGATATTTTCAATCTATCGGCAGCTACATGCCCCAATTCAGAAATTAAGGCGGCATACGGAATCATATACAGAGCTAAACTGATATAAAAAATAAAAATAGTCGTCGTCAACCAAACAACATTTGCCATAGTCCCCCCCTCAGTAATGGGGTGAAACATGAGGTACGAAAACGCGGCAAGCGGCAAGGCAGCGAAAGCCATAAAAGTCTTTCGTTTGCCAAATTTAGACTTTATTTTATCTGACCAATTCGCCACAAAAGGGTCAAAAAAAGCATCAAAAAGCCTTCCACTGAATCCAATAAGCCCCAAAAGTGTCAATCCCAAAACAGACATTGTGGGTAAAAAGTTAGGAAAAACAGCTTTTGCCGACACATTTTCAGGTGGCAAATAAAAGTAACTCAAAAGAGAACCTACTCCATAAGAGGCAAGTGACCAACCGAATTGACCACAAGCGTAAACCCAAATGACTGAAAAGGGAGGGCGTTGGGGTTCAATTAAAGAAGGCTGTTCGTTGATTAAAGACATGAAATAGTCGTTTTCCTTATTTCATAAAATATTGTTTTAGAACGGGTTATGTAGAGTTCCCTTTTAAAATATTGTTTTAATTCTACTTTAGCACTTTAAAATAGTGAAGGGGCTATGCCCCGAAAAAGGGTTTGACGGATGATTTTGCTACCGAGGTTAAGCACCTACGGCGCAAAAAGTCCATGCGTAGATTGCGCCATAGGTGCTTAACCTCGGTAGCAAGTTGTAACAGATTTTCTTCATCGGGGCGTAGTCCCAAAACAAGTTGTAAAGTGCTAAAGTAGAATTAATTATTTCCTTTCAATAGTATCCATAACTAAATGCAGTAAATCATTAGGTCGGTTGGTGATGCCAAAAGCAAAGGGCGGTGTGCCTCTGGCTTCATCATATTTTGTAATGTAAAATATAGTCGGAATACGAATACCTTTTTGCACTTGTGCGTTAAAAAACTCAATGCCGCCTTTGGGATTATCCTGCTGCCAAATATCTGAAATGATAAAATCATAAGACGCATTTTGAATGAATTGTTCCGCTTCCGAAGGTGTTGCGGCTCTGTCAAGTTTGATGCCCAATGCTAAAATAAGACGCAATTCGCTCAGTTCGCAATCGGGTGTATCATCGAACCACAATGCGTGAATATCGCGTTTCATGTCTTTTACATAAGCCATACGGCGAAAAAGGGACTCTTTTTGAGCATTTGAAACGAGTAAAGTTTTACGAGAAACCGACTCTTCAAGGGCAATTTCATCCTTTGAATCACGCGCAATGGAGTCGTTGACATCGTTGATAAAAGGGTTGAATTTTGTTTCGTTTTCAACCATTTCGTCTAAAATTTCAAGCGCACTGTTTGTTATACGGCTAAATTCAAGGTTTTCATCGGACATAGCGATGATGCCTTTGCGTTTATCACTGTTCAATTTACTGAAACGACCCCTCAGTATGACCGCATCATTTTTGAGTTCAGATTCGGCAACAGACAACAAATTATACATCGTCGCTAAGGCTTTGTCCATGTCGTTGGAAGCAATCAATGCTGTTATTTTTTGAGCAAATTCTTTCATCTGAAAATAAGGGCATTTAACAATAAAAGGGAAAGTCGTTTTTTAAATAAATCGCAGATACTTGATAATCAATTTCTTACAAGCACTTTTTTTTATTATTTGAAACAAAAATAGAAAAATATCCTTTCTATTTATAGAAACTTAACTATTTTTCCGAATTATGGAGACCCCTCAGTATTTAAACATGTTTTGACTTATCAAATTTAAAAACCTAATAAAAATGTTTCATTCAAAAATAGCGGGCATTGGCAAATATTTGCCTGATAATGTTGTGACTAACAACGATTTAACTCAAATAATGGAAACGACGGACGAATGGGTGCAAGAACGCACGGGCATTCAAGAGCGGCGTTACGCACAAAAACACAAAGAGACGACGACGACAATGGGCGCACGAGCATCTGAAATTGCCATCGAACGGGCGGGCATTCAGAAAGAAGATGTGGATTTTATCATTTTTGCGACTTTGAGCCCAGATTATTATTTCCCTGGCTGCGGCGTGTTGTTGCAACGCGAAATGGGCATTTCGAAAACAGAAATCGGTGCGCTCGATATTCGGAACCAATGTTCGGGATTTTTGTATGCACTGTCTATTGCCGACCAATTTGTGAAGACGGGTATGTACAAAAATATCTTAGTGGTTGGTGCAGAAATGCACTCAATGGGTCTCGATTTCTCGACACGTGGGCGCAACGTGACTGTCATTTTTGGCGATGGTGCAGGTGCCGTCGTTGTGCAACCTTCTAACGATGAAAGCCGTATTTTGACCACTAAACTACATTCAGATGGTACTCATGCTGAAAAATTGGCATACATAAACCCTGGTTCTCACGGTGGTTATCACTTTGACAAGATGGGAGAGACCGTGGATTTCGGTTTTCCCGACGATGATACTTATGGTGGTATGTTCCTTACCCAACACATGTTGGACAATGCTCAAACATACCCGAATATGGAAGGGCAGTTTGTGTTTAAAATGGCAGTACAAAAATTTCCAGAAGTCATCATCGAAGCATTGAATGAAGCAGGTTTAACGCCTGAGGACATCAATATGCTGATTCCACATCAAGCAAATTTGCGGATTTCACAATTCGTACAGCGCAAAATGGGGCTTCGAGACGACCAAGTATGGAATAATATCCAAAAATATGGTAATACAACTGCTGCTTCTGTACCGATTGCTTTGTGTGAAGCCTACGAAGCTGGTGCCATCAAAAAAGGCGACTTGGTCTGTTTGGCAGCGTTTGGCAGCGGATTTACATGGGGTTCGGCTTTGATACGTTGGTAGTACCCTTTTCCCCCTCAGAAACTGTTTTGAAACCTACTACTCACTGTTTCTCGCTTTGCTCGAAAAGCGTACTTTAAAGTTTTTTTTTAGAGCGAAGCTGTTTTTTGAATAAAAATCAAAGATTTTTATTCAAAAAACAGCTTCGCTCTGATAGATTTTCTCTCTGCACGCTTTTTTTGCGAAGCAAAAAACA